>NZ_JBLSDF010000008.1:0-48413 GCF_052315355.1 Cuniculiplasma thermophilum | reverse complement strand
TGCTGATCCCATGAATAAAGCTTTACTTTCGCATAGCAGTCAATTCATGGCTGGAATGCGGATTCCGCATTACGTTTAATTGGAAATGTGAAAAGATCGGTCATAAAAAGAATTCTCATGGGAGGTTTATAGGAAAAGTCTGTAGTGTATTATATTCCCTATATCCATAACTTTTTCAGTTGTAAAAAATTAAGGATTTATACAACAAACTTAGCAAGGCTTTTTTGTAATTATCCTTCTATTGCTATATAAAAAAATAAGAGGACACAGACACACAAACTTTTAAATTCGCTAAGCGAAACATTTAATTCCAGAGTTTTTATAAGGGTTAGATTGCTAATTTACACTCAGAGGGATTAAATGGCTGGTGAACGAGGTCAAAAAAGAATAAAAGATAAGTGGAAAGAGAAAAAATGGTTTACCATAATGGCACCGAATCAACTTGGTGGTAAGGAAATAGGTATGACTCCAGGCAACAGTGGTGAAGAAATTAAGGGTAGGACCATAGAGATTCCGATTTCGGATTTTACTGGAAACTTCAAGAGATCTAATGCTAAAATAAATTTCAAAGTCGTTGATTGCACCGGCATGAAATGTAGTACATTATTCATAGGTCACACAGTAAACGACGATTATATTAGAAGAATGGTAAGAAGAAGAAAGGAAAAAATCGATATCGTTTTGGATGTTAAAACCACGGACAATTATACATTTACGTTGAAAATAGTTGCCATTATAGATGGTAAACTTACATCAGCCAAGAGGGTAGAGTTAAGAAACGCCATAATAAATATAGTTAAAGAAAGGACAAAGAATATGGATTATTTCGAGTTTGCCAGATATGTGATGGCCGATGAATCCATAAATGAGATACTTACGGGCGTCAAGGAAATTTACCCATTGAAGAAACTTGAATTCAGGAAGTCTGAATTGGTTGATACTGGTGAAAAATACAACTTCTCTGTTCCAGAAGAGGCTAAAGAAGAAGAGCCAGTACAAGAATAATATTTTTTGGGCCGGGGTGGCTTAGTAGGTGGAGCGCCGGACTCATAAGATTAATTTCTGAGAAATCCGGAGGTCTCGGGTTCGATCCCCGATCCCGGCATATATTCATCGCCTAACAAATAATGTTTGATGGCTTTTTATAAATTTTTAAATTGTTGCTGATAGTTGTTTTTTGTGAGACCTTTATTATATCCAATTCCAATTGCTATTTTATGTTTTTTTCCCATTAATATCTTCATTGAATTTTTTCCTGTACTTTTCAATCGTGCCTAATGATATTATTAGAAGAATACAAGAAATGAAGCCAGGCAATGTTGCCAATATCCATATCATAATAGATGATGAAAAATTGCTCAGTGCATATCCTCCAAGAAGAGGTCCAAATGCCCTTCCCATGGACATGAAGGCATTATAAATACCCATGTTGGTTCCAATTCTATCCTTTCTTGATATTTCAGCAACAATGGCGTATCCAGCTGGAAATGAAAGATCTTCACCAAATGTTAGAAGAATTGTAGATAGAATAAGTCCAAGAAAATTGCTGTCCAAACCGTAAGATAGGTACCCAGAAGTGTAAATGAATGATCCTACCAAAAGCGAAAAGTAGGATCCTATTTTGATTGAAACCTTGTACATTAAAGGCTGGAGTAATATCACAAAGATTCCATTTGTCATGTAAATTAAACCTATGTTAGTGAAGTTCCCATCCAGCATTCTGTCAGAAAATATGGATAGTGTAACGGTTTCCTGAGCCTGAACCATAAAAAGTAACAAAGCCGCTATCGAAAGTAAAATTAAGGAAAAATTACTCGTTTTAAAATTTAATTTCCTTTCTTCGGTTACCTTTACCTGGTTTACAAAAAAGGATATGAGGAAAGATATTAAACTCATATAGAAGCAGTAAATAAACAAAAAACCGAAACCAGTGGTATTGATAATGTAACCACCAATTGCAGGCCCCAGACCCCAGCCAAGGTTATTCCCTATCCTGATGATAGAAAAACCTTTCAATTTTACACTGCTGTCATTTGAAACCAACGCATTTGACGATGGGGACTGGAAAGAGTTCAATCCCATCAGAACAACAAAAAATATGGAGTAACTTTCAAAAGTTCCGCTTATTGATTTCAGGAGGGAAAGCATCAGCATCATAAATGCAATTAGAGTCATTGATGCAATGAAGGTTTTCCTGTATCCAAACCTATCCCCAGTTTTTCCTCCAACTATCTGACTTATGGAAGATATCACACCTCCAACAAAAAATATGAGAGAAGCAAAAAATATAGGCATACCTAAAATGAGTGTAACGTAAATTGAACTAAAAATCCAAATAGTGGAATATGAGAGAGAACGGAAAATTGAAGAGATTGTAACAACTTTTACGTTGTCCATTAAACGGAACCATAAAAAGTATATAGATAATACTTTTTGAACATGAAAAATAATCTAGTGCATAAAAGTCCAAGGGAAAATAATGGTTCAAGATATTGGTTTAAAATTTTGAATAATTTTTCTATTTAACAACTGAGAACACGCTAACTGTCTCGCTCTTTTCTACACCTTCTATTCCTCTCAACTTGTCTAGGACAAATTTCCCAACATCTTCATTGCTTGCAGCCCTTACCTTTACCAGGATATCCCACTGTCCTGCGATAATATATACTTCCTCAACTTCCCTGAACTGGGATATGGACTTTGCAACATCTCTTTGTGTGATTTTACCACTTGGTCTGAATGAGACAAAAATAAAAGCAACCACTGGAATCCCTATTTCTGCATAGTCAGGAACAACTGTAAATTTCTTAATAGTGCCCCTTGCTATCATACCCTGGATCCTCTCATGGACTGTAATTCTGGGGATATCAAGGTTTCTGGAAATATCTGCAATTTTATCTCTGCCCCTGTCCATAAGATAGGTTAATATTTTTCTATCCTTCTCATCCATGCACGATAATGTCAATATACATTATATATTTTTTGAATTTTGTCAAAATATCTAAAAGTTAACTAGAAAATATTAATCAAAATGTCTAAATTTTCAGACTAATTGTAATATATGCTGTATTACTTTTTGATTTATGGAAACTGAAATAGTAAGTTCAACGATTGAAAGGTTGAAAAGCGAGAAATTACGATATGCTCTAGAGGTAAACACATCGGTTAGAAGAATACTTGCCGAGACATTAATTAAAAAAGGATTTTTAGAGGCTCCCCCAGTAATTTTTTCCGTAGTGACAGATCCACTAAACCATCCCGTTTATGATCCATCTTTCCTGTATGGTGATTTCAAATATTCCTTAACAAAAAGTATGATTTTTCACAAACAGATACTTGTTCAGGAAATTCCAAAGTTTTTTATTTTTTCCCCAAACGTACGATTGGAGACTCCTGATAAAGCATCATCGGGAAGACATTTACTGGAGTTTACGCAATTAGACCTTGAAATTAAGGGAGCACACAGGGAAGAGTTGATGGATTTAGGGGAAGACTTGGTAATTGAGACATTCAAATATGTAAAGGAAAAGAACAGAGAAACTCTGGAAAAACTTGGCAGAAAACTGGATGTACCTAAAAAACCCTTTAAATCATTTAAATATCTAGATCTTTTGAGAGACTATGGGGAAGACTTTGAAGCCTTAAAGTCCAAGGAGGAGAAGGAGCCTTTCTGGATAATTGACATTCCTTTAGATAAAAGAGAATTTTATGATCGTGAGAAAGATGACGAGCCTGGTATATTAAGGGATATGGATCTGATCTACCCTGAGGGCTTTGGTGAGGCTTTAAGTGGCGGAGAAAGAGAATATGAAATTGAACGAATTCGAGAGAGGATAATAAAGAAAGGTCAGACCTTTGAGCAGTTCCACTGGTTCCTCGAGGTTGCGCAGGGAGGTCTGGAGTTATCCACGGGCTTCGGTATAGGAATTGAAAGACTCGTAAGATACATCTGCGGCTTTAAGAGAATAGAAGACGTGCACCCATTTCCAAAAATACCAGGAAAACTATCTTTGTAATTATCCTACATATTTTTTATTCAATTAGATGAAATCACGGGTGATACTGTTCTATATTTCTTCCATGTGGGCACTTCGTAGGTTTTCCTAGTTTTTCAAATATATCATCAATGCTTTTATGATCTATCAGGAAGTCTATATTTTCGCTTATGAGACAGGCCTTTTCAAGTTCCATTCCATTTTTAACCAACATAGTTTCAATGATTCTGTGGTTCTCAAGTATTTCTCTGTATCTTGAAATGCCCTTTTCTGTTAGCACGATCATACCCTTTTCCCTTTGAATGTAAGATTTAGTTTCAAGTCTCTTGATAAGATTCAATGTAGTAGGTGGCTTTAAAGACATTTCTGAAGAAATATCCACAAGTCTCATTGGAAACTCATCATTCATATGCTCTCCAAGTATTATCAATGTATCTCTCTCTTTCTTCGTTATATGAGTGTCGTTTGACATATTAGATATATACTAATGATATTAACGTATAATAAATTTGTCGAATATCTTAGGCTCAAAAATTATAAGTGGTTAATCAATCATATTTCAAAGATGATTTTATGGATGATATAGTTGAAATTGCTAAGAAAATAGGACTGCAAGATCATATAGAATTATACGGAAAGTATATGGCAAAGGTTGATTTTTTGAATTTTCTCAAAAATAAGCATCCAACGGGTAAATTAATCCTGGTAACTGCGATCAGTCCAACACCAGCTGGTGAGGGAAAAACCACAACTTCAATTGGACTCTCTATGGCCTTGTGGAAAATTGGAAAGAAGAATATTGTTTCTATCAGACAGCCCTCAATGGGTCCGGTATTTGGTATAAAGGGCGGGGCAACTGGTGGCGGGAAATCAAAGGTCGAGCCATCCGATAAGATCAATCTCTCTTTTACAGGGGATTTTTATGCAATTTCCCAGGCCCACAATCTTTTGAGTGCCTTAATCAATAATCATCTTTATCACGGAAATCATCTGAGAATTGATGTAAACACCATACAGTTTAACAGAACCATTGACATGAATGACAGATCATTGAGAAGCATAATAGTGGGAGTTGATGGAAGGGAGAGTGGAATATTGTCCAAAGATTCATTCCTTATAGTTCCCGCATCAGAGATTATGGCCATAGTGGGCCTTTCAAAGGATTACCAGGATCTTAAAATGAGGCTGGGCAACATATACATAGGGAAAGATTTTGATGGGAAGAATATTTATGCCCGCGATCTGAAAGCAGAAGGTGCAATGGCAGCTATTCTTTCTGACGCCCTGAAGCCAAATCTCGTACAAACCTCGGAATCAACACCAGCTTTTGTTCATACGGGCCCCTTCGGAAATATTGCTCACGGGACTTCCAGTATGGTGGCATTAAGGGTAGCTCTTTCTGCTGCTGACTATGTGGTGACTGAGGCGGGTTTTGGATCAGACCTTGGAGCCGAGAAGTTCTTCGATATTGTGTCCAGAACAAACGACCTTAAGATAGCCTCAGTGGTTTTGGTCGCCACCATAAGAAGTTTAAAGTATCATGGAGGGAGTTCCGATTACGAAAAAGAGGATTTGGAATCCCTAAGAAATGGTTTCGAAAATCTAAGGAAGCATATAGGAATCATCCGAGGTTTCGGGTTTGAACCTGTAGTTGCGATTAATCGTTTTTCAAATGACACACAGGGGGAAATAAATCTTCTAGAGAAACTTCTTGGAGAGGAAAATGTACAATATGCTATGTCCACAATATATAAAGATGGTTCATCAGGTGGAATTGATCTTGCCAATAAAGTAATAGAAGCGTGCGATAAGAATCCAAAGGCTCCCAATTTTGCATACGATCTTAAGGAAACATTGGAAGATAAAATACTTCAAGTGGCTAAAAAAGTATACGGAGCAAGTGATGTTGTGATTCCAAAGAATGTCGGCAAAAAAATACGTGATCTTGAAAAAAATGGTTACACCAATCTACCTATCTGCGTGGCTAAAACCCAGTATTCAATCACAGATAATCCGTCATTGCTGAAAATTCCGGAGCAATTTAATGTCACTGTTTCAGATATAAAATTATCATCAGGTGCCGGGTTCATTGTCGTCTACCTGGGTCAGATCATGACTATGCCCGGGCTTCCTTTGCATCCTGCATCAGAAAATATAGATATAGATGAAAATGGTAAAATCTCCGGTCTATTCTAATTGGACTGGAGCGAACGTAATTTTCTTTCCATTTTTTAAAGCCTTCTGTATATTCTGTCCATTTTCACTATCGATTTTGATTCTTATTATACCCTTGCTTGATGTCCTTCCCTGCAGAATCATCATATCATCAACATACACATTTACAAGTCTGTTTTCAAGGCCGCAATATAGGTAAAGTATCTTATTTTTCGTTTCCACGTGAACTTCCATTTTTCTATTATCGTCAAGTGTATCCACATCAATAGATATGCCAAGATTTTTTTCGATTTCATTGATATTGCTCCCCTTGCGTCCTATAAGTTTAGGTCTCAGGCTTTCAGGCACTGTAACTTTCGCCCTTCTTGTTCCGAACATCTGAACGTCGATCTGATCTGTTCTCAGGTGGTCTGCCAGATAGGTTTTTATCTTATTTACATCCACACTTTTTTTTGATTGATTTTCAGTTTCGACCGGAACAACTACGATCTGCTCGCCGAATGAATAAACCTCATACAGGGATCTTCTGGTTAACCAGTCACTTACCACAATAACCGGTCTAGCAAGATCCTCCTGTGTCATTCCTTCTGGAACCTTTACGTGCTGTTCTATCTTCAGGATGGTATCAACATTTCCATTCTTTATGAACAGAATTGTATCCACGACCTGAGGAATCATTCCCAGTTCAATTCTACCAATAAATCTCTGAAGAGCATCGATAGGTCTTGTGGCATGTACAACTCCTACCATTCCGACTCCGGCCAATCTGAGATCAGAATAGACTTTGAAGTCAGAAGTTATTCTCATTTCATCAAAAATCGTGTAGTCGTTTCTTACAAGAAGTAAAATGTCTCCGGTTCTTTCCATTGAGCCTTCAAGTCCTGTGTACTGGGTTATCTCCTGGTCAACCTGAAGGTCTCTGGGTCTTTCCATTGTCTTAACAATCATACCCTGTCTGTTCAAAAAATTTGCCATTGCCTGAACAAATGTGCTCTTACCAGCCCCCGGTGATCCTCCCACAAGAACGCCCGCAGATCCACTTTTTATATGCTCTATAATCTCATCATCAAGGTCATAATCTTCAAGTGATGTGATTTTTATTGGCCTTACTGCTGTAATTTCAGTTGATGTTGAAAATGGAGGCCTGGTTATGACAATTCTGAAATTTTTCAGCTGTACTACCGTTGCCCCTGATGAGTCCATCTCAATAAATGATCCTGTTTCATTACCTGCCCTTTTTATTATATTATTGGCGATCGCATCAGTTTCCTTTGAAGTCGTGAGGATATCAGTTGTTGTAAGAACCACAGAACCTGGAAAACCATCTTTCCTCCTCACTAAAGTGTCAGATTTAATATGAACAGAAATAGTATTTTCTTCAAAAAAATCTTCGATATTGGATGCCTTTTCTGTCTGAGCTGGTAAGTAAATGTTCCTTATGCCCTTTACTTCTGCCATATCCCTCTGTATAATATCTCCAGTAACCAGGGTGGCCTCATTTTCCCACGCAAGGTTTCTTATTAATTCATCAATTTCTCCACTTTTTCCATTTCTCATTTGCCAGTCGTTAGGTCTTTTGCCTGCGAATGAAATCTCAATATTGTTTTTTTCTGCAATTTTTCGAATTTTCTTAAGCTCATCAAGAGCTGCAAAGCCTGTTGCCCTATTTTCGTTAGCCTGATGCTCGACTTCAGCCAGCATGGCCTCCGAAAAAATAATTCTCCCCTCCTTTATTGTTTTCATAAACCTGGTAAAGCGACCATCTACAATTACCGAAGTATCTGGTATATAATCCACAGAGGAATAGGATTTAAGATTATTTATTAATTCCCATGGAATGTGGAAACGTGGAATATACAGATCTCCCAGATAAACTGATAGAAATTCTCAGGGCT
Organism: Cuniculiplasma thermophilum; assembly: GCF_052315355.1. NCBI lineage: Archaea > Methanobacteriati > Thermoplasmatota > Thermoplasmata > Thermoplasmatales > Cuniculiplasmataceae > Cuniculiplasma > Cuniculiplasma thermophilum. Next base: position 40,348 of record NZ_JBLSDF010000008.1, on the reverse strand, counting down.
GAGTCTAAAAAAATAGGCGAATCTGCATTGATGCTTTCAGGTGGTGTGGATAGTTCATTGATACTTGCCATATTTGGTGAAAAGGTTCATCCCTATACCATTTCATATAACGAATCTATTGATCTCAAGGAGTCAAGATATATTTCTTCATTTTTCAACATAGAATTAAGGGAACTGAACGTATCCAAGGAGGATATAATTGATGCTTCAAGAGAGATAGAGAAATTAGATCCAACGGTTTCAACAATGGAACTTTCCTTTGAAATTCCATTTTATATTGGGTGCAAGAACATTGAAGAAAGTAACATAGTCACAGGTCAGGGAGCAGATGAAATTTTTTATGGTTATTCAAAATTTCGTGACGGAAGGGAGCAAACCAACAAACTTAGTATGGAAACCCTGAAAAAAAGAACAATCCCAAGAGAAAACAAAATTTCAGATAAGTTTGGAAAGATACCCATAATGCCATACATGAACGTGGAAATAGAGTCATTTTTCGCTAATTTGCCACCGGAAATGCACATGAACAAGGAGAGGAACAAATTAATAATAAGGAAAGCATGCGAAAAGGTAGGAATTCCTGAAAGAATTTACAATAGACCAAAAAAGGCTGCTCAATATGGGTCAGGCATCATGAAGGTGGTGCGTGAGATGAGAGGTGTCACTAAAATTTGAAGAAACTGGGCATGGGTGGAAGTTTAGTACTGATGCTTATACTTCGTGCTCTCTACTCAATGAACTGGTATAACGTTTCACCACTTCTATTCAGAATTACGGATTTCTATGGAGTATCCGGTTCATTGACCGGTCTCATACTTTCCTCATTTCTAATAGGAACCGCGATATTTCAGGTCCCTTCAGGAATTGTTGCGGCAAGAATTGGTTCCAGGAATACAGCTCTTACTGGCATGGTTATAATGTCAGTTTCTGTCATTTTGTCCATATTTTCCCCCGATTTTCTTGTGTTCCTGATTTCAAGATTTTTCGTGGGTTTAGGTTCTGCGTTTTTCTTCTCGTCAGGAATCGGTGTATTAAATGATCTTGATAGGACGAATTATTCCAGAAATATAGCCGCTTTCAATACGGCTTTTTCAGTGGGTGGAGGTGTAGGTGTAATCTCATATTCTGTTGGAGTCATATATGTAAATTGGCAGCTACTCCTATTATGGGGAGGAATAGTGACACTAGTATTCACAATACTCGCCTTTATTTTTATACCCTCATCACCATTGGCAGATTACAGGTCCGATCTAATAAAAAATGTAAAGGGAAGGCTTACTTCAAAGCCACTTATATTCCTTTCTCTGTCACTGGCAGGTTACTGGGGCCTTAATTTTACCTTTGAAGAATATGAGAAGCCATTCGCAGGGATTCTGAATTTTTCATCATCCACTGCAGGTCTAATCGGAAGTTTAACACTCTTTGCAGGCATACTAGGATTAATAATCTTCAAAAAAATTTCATTGAGAAAGCCATCTCTGATTTTGCCAGTATTGCTTTTGGTGGTATCAATGTCAATTGCCTTTCAGGCCTCAGGAATTGCTCTCTATCTGTTTTATACGTCTATTATGGGAGGAACATTGAGTGTTATCCTCTTCTCACTGGAATATTCCTATGTGGTCAAATTGGAAATGGAACAAAGATTTGTGCCACTTGGAATATCAATAATGAATGCAATACAGATAGCGGTTGGATCAGTTATAACTTTTATTTTCGGCTATATTTTCGCTTCCAATCATTATATTTCCTGGATAATTCTGGGAGGAATCAGTCTTATTTTTTATGTCTTTGGAATTAAGACAATACGGAATTTATCCTAATTTGTGTGTTCTGCAAGCCTTATCTTGTTCCAGAGGGGTACAAAAATAATGAAGAATAGAGAACCTATAACCATGAAGGGAATCCACATCATTCTTAAGTCTTTGGAGTAAATAGTTAGAAATATTGTCCCTATAACAGGCGCAATTGGATAAATCAGACCAGTGAGAACCTGAAATGATGTGAAATACTGTCCTCTTTTTCCCGGAGGCGAAATTCTGCTGATAATTGTATTTATGGACGGGGACATCAGATTCTCTCCCAGAGTAATTATTATGGTGTCAAGGATCAGAAAAGAGAACCCGTTAAAGAAGGAGAGAAGGGAAAAAGCACCCAAGTATAATAGATACCCAAGATTCAATTTCACTATTTCACTCCTGGATTTTACCAGTCTGTTCATTGGAATCTGTCCTAAGGTCACAACTATACCATTTACTGAATAGAGTAAACCGATCTGAAAATTTGTCATTCCATCAGCCATCTTCCAGAAAAGACTCAGGGTGGTACCCCACTGTCCCAAAATCAGGTAGAACAGCGAAATAAGAATAGACGCTATGAAGAATGGCCTGTATCTGAATGCATTAAATAGATCACTACTTGTTGCATTTTCATTAGAGATGTATTTATTGCTATCTCTGGGAAGATACCTAACATATATTGATAGTTCAAAAATAGATGAGATTGCCGTAATGAGAAATATGTATCCGAAGCCCACTCCAGCTATGAATCCTCCTATGGATGGACCTATGGAGAATCCTAAGTTTTGAAAAATTCTCACAATGCTGAATGCAGAGTCCCTCTCTCTGAATGACGTTGAATTTGAAATGAGGACATTATCCGATGCACCAATAATGTTCATAAGTGGTTCACTGGCTATTAGAAGTAAATATATGATATACACCGAAAATGATAAAAAGACGCTTATGGTCAACAGGAACAGTAATATGGTCAAGAAAAAATTGCTGTAGGATATTACCTTTCTGGCACCTTTCTTATCTATTAAAACGCCAGATACAAGAGTTAGCGGCAATGATATAATAGCCATTAAGAAAATAACTATACCAATTGTAATGTAGGGTATGCCTCTCTTTTCAAGCAGGTAGAGTGGCAAAAAAATCCACATTTGGGACCTAGCCAAAACCCTGATGAACTGATTGAGGGAAACAACAATTATTCCCTTTCTCTTCATAAGACCAAGTGTGGAACTGCCTTCCAATATTCACCCGAATCAGCATATCAACCGAGGATATAATGGAAACCAAAGGTTCATTCATTTTAATATACTCAATCTTAAAGTAAGGTATCTTTATTTAAAGAATTTTGATGGGATTATACAGGCAAATTGGGTCACTTTCCAAAGGATCACTAGTATTTAAATAGGCCCTTGCTCTGGATCCTCCACAAATTTCAAAATATTCGCAATCTCTGCACTTGCCAATATAATTTTTTTGTTCTGAAAGTTTAGTGAGGATTGGATTTTCAATTATTTCCTTTAATTTATCATTTCTGACGTTTCCAAGAATGTAGGGAAATAATCCGGAGATCATGACATTTCCATCAGAAGATACAAACATTGTCCTTATCCTTTTACCATTTTCCGGTGTTTTATTTTTTCCTCTAATTTCAATTCCTGTAAGTTTCTGAGTAATTGATGACATTTGATCGAAGTATTTTCCCCCTGTAATGACGTCTTTATCATATAACTGTGCCCTTACTCTTCTGTACTCAGGGCCTTCAACAGTTCTAATATTAATGTTTGTATTTGATTCCACACCGTACAAAAACCTCAGAAAATCTTCAAATTGCTCTCCATTAATGGGTTTTTCAGAGATACCTCTACCAACATTTATAAGAAAGAATATTTCCCACACGTTCACATTAAGATCAAGAAGGGTCTTTAAGATAGATGGAAAATCAAGAAAGTTACGCAACATAACTGTTGAATTTACCTGAACATTTATACCAAGATCTTTTGCCATTCGAATTATTGTAGTTGTATCTTGAAAAGACCCCTTTTTTCTTCTAATGGAATCATGGACAGCAGGGGTACCATCTATGGACATGGATAATGAACCCATTCCATTTTCATTAAGGAAATCAAGAAGTTCAAAATTTAGCAATGGACTGGCAGGGGGACTTACTGAGTACCTGATTCTCTTCATGTTCAGGTATTTTATAACGGAAATGAAGTGGGGACTCAAAATGGGGTCCCCACCTGTCAATATAATGACACATTTATTATTAATTTCTTGAATCTGTTCGATGATATTCTTTATCTCCTCAAATTTGAGGTCATTGGAATCTGGGATATCAATTGAGCTGGCTCTGCAATGTGTACAGGAATATTCACATGCTCTTGTCATCTCAATGAAGAAGAGCTGAGGTATATATGCCATGGTTTTCCGATCCACAGTAATAAGATAATCATACAAGCTTACATGTCAGGAAATCAGAGTTAATATGGGAAAAATCTTTATTGGTCAGACACATGGCATACCAATGGTGCTGAGCAGTTTCACTTATGGCTTCATACTTGGTGCTGTCATATTTATACCGTTGGTTTATATTGCGTCACACAAGATCTTTGAGATATCAAACAGAAGAAATGTGAAATCTATAAAAAGCATTGCACTGGAAATCATCAAAGAGACTGGAATGGAAAACGAGAATATATCCAAACTGCTGGCTCAAAATGTGTCTTCTTCTACTGAAACCATTCTGGAGAAAAAACAGGCGGAAATTAATTCCGTCATAAAACCCCTAACGGAATCTATTTCACAATTTCAGAAAAAGGTTGAGGAGATTGAAAAATTAAGGATAGAAGATGCTACAAGCATAAGGGATATTCTAAAGGAAATGGCCGCAACAAATCAAAAGGTCTCAGATGAAACACAGCATTTAAACAATATTCTAAGAAATTCTGTGAACAGAGGTAGGTGGGGGGAATTAACTTTAAGGCGCATAGTTGAACTGACCGGATTAAGGTCAAGGATCGATTTCGAGGAACAGGTAATCATTTCAAACGATGCGCGACCAGATATGGTTGTTCATTTACCCGGGAATAGGGAAATTATAATTGATTCAAAGGCACCCTATAAGAAATACCTTGAATATATGGAAACCGATAATGATGAAGCATCTAAAAAATTGATCAAGGAATATGCAGATGATATAAGGGATCATATAAGGAATCTCGGAAGCAAGAAATACATGAATAAACTATCAGGTTCCGCTGATTTTGTTGTATTATTTCTACCTGAAGAATCTATGATATCAGCCGCTCTTGCGGGCGACCCAAATCTTTTTGAATATGGGGTATCTCAGAATGTAATAATTTCAACTCCAATGACTCTTATAGGTCTTCTCAGAATTGTGAGTTTAGGATGGCAGGAGAGGACTATCATGGAAAACAGTGAGAACATTTTGACACTGGCTAAAGAATTACATGAAAGATTGAAAATACTGACAGATAAAATCGGAAATCTGGGAAAGAGTATTGATAATGTTATGAAAAGTTATAACGGGATGATATCTACATTTGATTCCAGGGTTATACCTTCCATAAGAAAGCTGGAGTATCTTGGAGGAATGAAACAGATTAACGCCGATATGAAGACGCTTGATGAGGTCGAAACATTGAGGGAGAATTCCTAATCTAAGGGATAAATTGCCTTATTACAGTTAATTATTGATAAATTCAGTAGTATCTCCTCTTTTCTTCTAAAGGAGTTCAGGGAAAAAACCTATTTTTGTCCTTTCATGCACGTGACAGATAGTTTAAAATCAGGATATTGTAATATTCTTCTACATATTTGATCATACCATATTTTGACGGAGTATCATCTGATTTTTGAAATCAAATAGAAAACAATTTTAAACATTAATTCTATATCACATAGATGACAGGAGAACAAGATCCATCAAGAAGAGGTTTTCTCAAGGTTCTCGTCGGTCTTTCTGCAGTGGTTGCAGCAGGTGGTCTTGGAAAAGGCGTAGTGCAAAATCTTGTGACTCCATCTGTAGGTTTGACGAGCTTTCCTGAAACTCAACTTTACTGGGTAAACCCTAATTCAGGTAACACAGCACCGGTTCCTTTAAAATCAGAAGATTTTCCAGTGGAAAGTCCCCTTATTTGGATATATTACTACCCGTTGTCTGATGAGCCGAATTTCATTATAAAGTTCAGTACAAAGGTAGAACCGGTAACAGTAACAATTGATGCTACCGGTACAACTTTTCCCTCACCGGGCGGTGTGGGTAAGGATTCAAATATAGTATCATTCAGTGCAATATGCCAGCATTTGGGCTGTATCCCACCGGTAATTCATTACTATCCAAAATCAGAGTACAGCGCTTTACCAGCAAATGTGCAGGCGGCCATAACGGCCCAGAATACTAATGGAGACCTGGATCATGGAGTGATCCACTGCAACTGTCACGGTAGCACATATAATCCATTCATGGGCGCTGGTATAGTTACACACCCAACTTATAGACCATTGCCAAATGTTATACTGAAGTGGGATCCAGTCACTGATTATCTTTATGCCAAAAAATTGATTGGGCCAGTAGTTTTTGGGCATCCATCGGATCTAACGGGTGGTAATGCAATTTCTAATCTGAAGAAAGCAACAGTGTTTAAAATGAGTTCCAGCTGAGGTGAAAAGTTGAGCTTAAAAGAGACCATTGATAACGTTAAGAAGACAATTAGTATAAAAAATATACTTGGTGAGGACCCTCTAAAAATAGGTGAACTACCCCTAACGACAGTTCCAGACTATATGCGAAAGAAGGGAGGTTTCTGGTACTGGACAGGGGCTTTAATATCTATGGCGTTTGTTTATCAGGTAGTAACGGGGCTAATTCTTTTACTCTATTACGATCCTGCAAGTGCTTATAGCTCCACTGAGTATATTCTCCGGGATGTTCCATATGGTGAATTGATACTGACAACTCATCTTTATGGAGCTTATGCAATGATAGTCCTGATATATCTTCATATGTTCAGGAACTATTTCAATGGGGCATATAAGAGGCCAAGAGAATTACAGTGGGTTACTGGAGTTATTTTGCTTGCTCTCACTATTGGTGTAGGGTATTTTGGATATTCAATGACTGGAGATGTACTTTCTGCAGATGCCACAGATGTTGGGCGAGGTATAGCTCTATCAGTACCAATACTTGGAAAGATGTCCGAGGCGATCGTTTTCGGTAATGGAACCGACACTTCCTTATTTATAAGAATGCTGGGTTTCCATATAATACTGGCTGCTCTCGTCGGAGCACTCTTTGGTTTCCATTTCTACTTAGCAGAAGCCAACGGTATGATGCCAAGCCAGAGGAAGGTAAACTATACTGCCCCCGCAGTTGAAAAATCAAAACCAGAACACAAACCATGGTACCCATACAACATGCTTTTTATGATTCAACTGGCGGCATTTACTTTCGGTATACTCGTCCTGCTCCCAAGTATGATAGACGCAATGAGGGTAATCCACATGGCAATACCTCCAATATTTGATCCATTCCCGCAGGTATCTCCATCATCACCAGAGGCAGCATTTGTACCACCTTATCCACCGTGGTTTTTGCTATTTGTCTATAAGGCAGTTGACTTTAAAATGTTCAATGCTTTTGGTGCCTATTCGGCCCTAATGGCTTCAGTTGTATTCGGTGGAATACCATTGATATATTTCCTGTTGGTTCCATTTATTGACAGATCTAACAATCTACACCCACTATCAAGGCCCTTTTTCACTGCCTTTGGAGTTCTGGCCATAATATATCTGGTCCTGCTCTCAACATGGGGAATTTTAGCACCAGGTATCCCAATAGGAACAACTGACGTAATGATCGTTCTCGTGCCTCCGTTTATTCTTGTTATGGGTTTCTTCTATATGCTCAACAGGCTCTACAAAAGAGGTGCTTTCAAACCATCCTTAAACAAGTTAACTGCGTCCTTTATAATATTTCTGATACTGCTATCTCTTGCTGTGTTTGAATTTGCCATGCAGATCGGTAGTGTAATTCAAGGGGTTAACTCCACCAATGCCTTAAATCTAGGCGCATATGGTGTAGCAACTGCCTTTGCAGCCTTTGGAACTGTTAAATCTTCGGAGTACACTCATCTAGCAATGATGCAGCCTAAAGAGGTTAAGGGTCTGAGTATAAGTATAAGGGCAGCCCAGGCAATTATATCTGTTCTCTTTATCATTTCTGCCGAAATCCTATGGCTCATGATACAAGTGAATCCATTGAATATGGAACAGGAAGCAGCATTCGGTATTGGGTTAGGAGCGTTACTTATAATATTTGGTATAGGATTACGTGTCTATAGGTTGGTATATTACAATGAGTAAAGCTCCAAAAGTGGTTGGATATAAGGAGATAAGCTTCTGGCAAGAGGACGGGATTGGAGTCGTTGTCATACTCTCCAATGAGGAGGGTATGGTCACCCTTAACTTTTTTAACGAATTTCTTAAGGTTATGACGCTGGCAATTACTGACGACAAAGTAAACGCACTTGCAATAACGGGAACGGATAAGAACTTTCTAAATGGGATTAGAGATATTGAACTTGAAAATACAAGGGACTATCTGGACCTGACATCTGCTACAGTATCTTTCCTGACATCCATAGAAAAGCCAATATTTGCTCTTGTAAACGGTAAGGCCACAAATGTGGGAGTTGAATTCGCACTCCTATCAGATGTTATATTAGCCAGACCGGACGCAGAGTTCATAATAAATGAATCTTTTGAACCTGTGATGGGTTTTTCCCTTAGTGCAACGAAATATCCATTTTTTAAGCCAGGAGGTCCAAAGGAAGGTTTTAACTGCGACGAAATTCTTAATTCCGAGAATTTTCTTGAAGAATCCTCAAGTTTTATAATTAGTCATACAAATTCATCCCTGCCTTTGATCCGTAAAAACCGTTTTAAAAATATGCGAAATGCCATATCTCTTGAAAGAGAGTATTTCCTGATGAAATCTATGTCAAAGCGTTGAATTTTTTAACATCATTTTTCTCCATTTAATTACAATTTTAGAAATGAATCCATTTTGCCCTTTCTTTTATTAAATGACCAAAAAGAATGGCAGTGCAATAAGCACAGAAGAAAGGGAAGCAATAAAATTTACCTGGCCTTTGCTCAGCTTTCCTTTGTTTTCAAAAACAGCTCCAAGAATAGAGTCTATCTGGCAGCTCAGAAATCCGGCAATCGTTATAGAGATCAAATCATAAACTATTATTCTATTTACAGACATAAGTGAGTAACATATTGCTATTATAAGAGATCCAGTTAGGGCCGCAAGTTCTCCAAGTAGTGAGATTCCACCATTAATTCCAGTGGTTGTTCTTTTCAGGGTTGTAATCATGTATGTCTTTGAGTCTAAAGTCCCAATCTCAGAGCCAAAGGTATCTGCGGTTATGGCAGCGAACGCAGCAGCAAAAAGTAAAAAGTAAGGAAATTTGAATGGGGAAACAAAATTGGCTATGGCTATTACAATGCCTATAGATCCTGCATAAATTACATTGCTTATCTTTCTCTCTCCTCTTTCACCTTCCTGATATTTATGGCTCTTCTTATAATCGAATCTGTATTTCGTCACAAGGTGGGAGGAAATGGCAAAAACAATCAACAAAAGTAACCATGTTATATAGCCAAGAAAGGAAACTATGGCCCCCATTCCTATTGCGGCCAACGCTCCCTTAAAATCAAACATGTGTAATAACTGAGAAAGAATAAAAAGTAAAAGAAGAACTATAGCAACTGTAAAAATGTAGGTATATGAAAAAACATAAAGCATTTAAGATCTAGTCTATATTCCTCTTTCAGCAAGTCTCTGTTCCTTCGGAATATCCTCTATGTTTTTGCCATCCATGGACGGAAGGCCAATTGAGACATTTCCTATAAGTCTGTAATCCTCATAGTTCTCCACGGCATCTACAATTGCCTTTGCCATTCTTATTGGATCTGGTGATTTAAATATTCCACTACCTACGAAGACTCCATCCATTCCCATCTTCATCATGAGTGCCGCATCTGCCGGTGTCGCAACACCACCTGCTGCAAAGTTTACAACAGGCAGTCTTCCCATCCTCTTCACATCTTTGAGTATTGACAATATTTCATCATTTATCTTTGACAGGTCTGTTCCAAAGAACACATCAGTTGTCTCCGGAGATGTTTCCTTCTGTGTTAGTCCGACTATGGTTTCTCTCTTAAGTGTCATATAGGAATCGGAAATAGCATTTGCCACCTTTGACAGATCGCTGTTGCTCATAGTTTTAATCATTTTAATTCCCTCTGATACAGTTCTTATGTGCTTCACGGCCTCTATTATATTCCCAGTTCCAGCCTCTCCCTTTGTTCTTATCATCGCAGCTCCTTCAAATATTCTTCTTATGGCCTCAGGAAGATTTCTGGCCCCGCATACCGTCGGTATTTTTAGCTGTTTTTTATTTATGTGAAAATAGGGGTCAGCGGGCGTCAGGACTTCACTTTCATCAAGCATATCTACACCTACTGCCTCAAGGGTGAGTGCCTCTGTTATATGACCTATTCTTACCTTTGCCATTACCGGGATTGTAACAGAATCTATTATTTCTCTAATTTTGGCGGGATCAGCCATCCGGGCCACGCCACCCTGAGCTCGTATATCGGCCGGAACCTTTTCTAAGGCCATTACAGCAACGGCTCCTGAGGTCTCGGCAATTCTTGCCTGCTCTCCATTCGTGACGTCCATTATCACGCCACCTTTCGTCATCTTAGCAAATCCTGTCTTAAGTAATTCGTCCCCAAACCTTAAATCTGAAATATTAAGAGCCATATATAGTCATTATGCTATTGGAACAATATATTAAAGCTTTATTGCATAGAAACTAACATTGGAAATGTAATATATATATAAAAATTATAATTATCCAGTGATTATAGCAAATTGAAATATAAAGTAAATTCCAAAACCTAAAAGGATTATTGTACTCATGGTGTCAATCACAAGGGAAAATTTTTGTCCAAATTTAAGAAATGATCTGTTGATTATATAACATATGGAGTATGTGTAAATAACTATACCTGCGTAGAAAAAATAGAAGGGAGAGACACCGAATCCTTCCATTACACTGAGTCCAGCAGTTAACCACCAGCTGATCTGCATGGGATTAACCAATCCTGTCGAAAGCCCTTTATAATAATTTCCCTTAACTTCAACTGATGAATCTTCCATTAGACTCCCTCCTTTATTAAGGACTCTCAACATTTTGAAACCTAAATAGACAAAATATAGCCCCCCTAAAAGGAAAATTGGTGATTCAAATTTTTTAAGATCAATTACGGACCTAAAAAACAGGACAATTAGCATCAGGGTTATATCAGCTGTCATCGCTCCCATAGCCACTAGAAATCCAGATTTTACACTCACTTTTGATCGGGCAAACATCATGGCCATTACTGGACCGGGTGGTGCAGCCATGGAAATTCCAAGAAAAGCTCCGAATAGGATATCAAAGGCAGTTAACAATGACCCTCACATATAAAAGTAATAATTAAAATGTTACAAACTTTTAGTACTATTGTTAATTATTCCATTATGGTAAAAAATGTCGAGATGATATGGCAAGGACACGCCTGCTTTGAAATTAAAAAGGGTAAAAATGTAGTAATAGACCCATTTATTGAGGGAAATACTTCTGCAAAAATTAAGAAGGAGGATATTAAGGCTGATGTAGTGGTTGTCACACACGGGCACTCAGATCACGTTGGTGATGCGCTTTTCATTGCCAAGAACAGCAAAGCTCCAATAGTTACAATGGTTGAACTGGCATGGTTGCTTTCTGAAAAGGACAACAGTCTAACAGTTCACGATATCAATTTCAGTGGAAGTGTTCAAATAGACGGGATAAAGATATCCGCCGTTCCAGCTCTTCACTCATCGAGCTATGAAGGTAAGTATGCAGGCAATCCAGGGGGTATGGTAATTAATTTTGGTGATCTTACAGTTTACCACGCTGGTGATACTGGTCTTTTCAAGGATATGGAATTAATAGGAAGCTATTATAAACCGGATGTGGCTCTTTTACCAATTGGCGGGCATTACACGATGTCAGCTTATGAGGCAGCGGAGGCAGTTAAAATGATCAAACCGAAAGTGGCAATTCCTATGCATTATAACACTTTCCCTCTTATATCCCAGGATCCAAACATTTTCAAGAACCTCGTAGAAAAGGAAACAAAAACTAGGGTCATTGTACCAAAAATTTCTGAAAAATTCCAATTAGATATTAATTAATCTTAATCTTTTCATCTAACTTTGATTGCCTTATCTGGGTAATATTACCCAAAATTTTTAAATCACTATCTTCCAGGGCATACCTTTTCATGTCATTTTCTCTACCAGTTATCCTTATGAGCCTTGTCCTACCGTACCTGCCCAAACTCTTAAGAGTTGTAGAAATTAACCCAAAATCCTCCAGATCGCTAAGATAATCACTGATTCTCCTTTGTGTAAGGGGAGTTATTCCAACTTCCTTGCAGAGTCTGTTATAAATTGTTGAAACTTCACCGGTGGTGGCAGAGTTTGGATGAACTTCACTACAAAGAATTACAGAAAGGAGAACAATTTTGGAGTGGGTTGGCAGAGTCTTTATTGTCTCTCTCAAAATGTCTATCTCAAGGTTATCCCTAGCCTTGTATACATAATCATTGGTAACCTTCTTTGCTGAATCCTTTATGGCCAGTTCAATTGCTACACGCATCAAATCAATCGCCTTCCTGGCGTCTCCATGTTCCTGTGCGCCAATGGCTGCACACAGATTAACAGCTGATTCATCGTAATATTCATCGGGAAGCACTTCTTTTACTCTTGGAAGTAATATGTCCCTTAACTGTTCAGAATTGTATGGGGGAAACACAATAGACTCCTTATTTAACCTGCTTCTTACTCTTGGGTCCAGTTTTTCATAGAAAGATGTGTCGTTTGTTATCCCGATTATACTCCCTGAAATTCCGAGGCTTTCGTCTGTGATTTTTAATAATAGATAAAGAGAGTCCCCTCCGTTTTTCATAACTAGTTTATCAACTTCATCCAGTATTATTATGAGTTCCCTTTTGCATTCCTTGAGACCTTGGATCAAATCCTCGTAGATCCGGTCTAAAGTCCAGCCCATCTGTGGTATCCTTTCTGGCCCCAGCACAGATCGGGCTATATTTACCATTATGGAGTATGGCGAATCATAATTCTGGCAGTTTATATAGCAAATATTTACCTTGTTTGGTATTTTCTCCGCCAATTTGGTTGTTACATATCTTGTTACAGAAGTCTTACCTGTACCCGTTTTACCGTACAATATCATATGAGTCGATTTTAAACCCATTAGGAGAGAGCTCAAAGAATCCGCCATTTTTGAAATTTGCTCTTCCCTGTGAGGGAATTCATTTGGTTCATGAGTTGAGCTGAGTATGGAAATATCACCCTTCAGGGTAAATGTTTCAAACTGATATTTGTCAAATGGATTCACCTTTTTCACCGTTAAGTCTGTGTAATCTGTAAAGGGTAAAAAGCATTTTTAATAATAAATTGATCAAACATAGTGATCAAAATAGATTCAGTCCCAAAAAGGTTTCATACCTATTCCAAGTCTTGAAGAAATTTCACCTATAAGATACATGGATCCGGTTATGAGGATGAAATCATTTTTTTGAATCGCATATTCGTAAGCTTCCATGGGATCGGGAATGACTTTAACCTCTTTGAAAATGCCGTCTGCAATGGGTTTTAGATCATAAGGGTTTACGCTTCTCTTAGGCTCCACGGGAGTTGTAAGAACAATTGAATCTGCACATTTTGAAATATTATGAAGATAGGAATAATGATCCTTATCGGAAAGCATTCCAACAACCAAAAGTGGTTTCTTTTTGTATATTTCGTTTATTGAGTTCGCGAGAGTAAGGGCAGCCGAAGGATTGTGGCTCGAATCAATCATGACCTTTGGTGATTCTCCAATTATTTCCATCCGTCCAGGCCATCTGGCATTTTCAAGGCCTTTTTCAATTGTACTCCTGTCTGGCGGGTCGGGGAGATTTTCGATTGCACTTATGGCAGTTCTCACATTTTCCGCCTGAAATGAACCTGCAAGTCTCAAATTAATATGATAGAGATCTTTTTCAGTTTTTATTTCAATTTCAGAGCCAATTTCCGTAGGATGAAATGATTTTATGGATGCATACTTACTTGCCTCTACGAATTTGGCATTTTTCAGTTTAGCAATTTTTTTCATCTCTCTGAGAGGTTCTTCCTTTGTCTCACCAGTAATTATGGGGACATTTTCTTTTATGATACCACCCTTTTCCCTTGCAATTTCCATTAGTGTTGTCCCAAGTTTATCAGTATGCTCATAACTAATTCTGGTAATGACGGAAACTTTTGGTGTTATAATATTTGTCGCATCTAATCTACCTCCAAGACCCACTTCAATGGAGGCCCAATCCATTTTTCTGTCCTTGAAATATTGAAATGCCATTTCTGTAGTTACCTCAAAAAAGGTCGGATTTCTATTGAGTTTCATATTTCCGGTTATAAATTTTTTATATATTTCCAGGTATTGTTCTATTTCGCTATCACTTATTTCCCTGTCCTGTGCGAATATTCTTTCATTGAATCTAACTAGATGGGGTGAAGTGTAAAGACCGCAGGAACTTGTCTTTCTTAATACGTTAAATATCATATTGGCTACTGAGCCCTTGCCATTGGACCCTGTAATATGAACAGACTTAAAGTCCATGTGAGGAAATCCGAAAAATTGATCAAAGTCCTTCATAACGTTGAGGTCATATTTGATTCCTTCTCTCTTCAGATTATATATAAAGTTTAAAATATCTGTATTCAAGCAAGAAGGGAAGTTTAATCGAATATTTATTTTTTAAACTCCACTAAAATAGTTATTATGCATAAACTATAAGCAGGCGATGTTCCCAAGGTGTTACAGTAAAAGATAAATCTCATTTCCAATTATCCCCTAAATGGCAACAAAACATAGCTATCTGGACGATCACTATAAAAAAGAGGGGAAGGGAAAAGTTACTTTTGTGGAATTTACGGATATAATTGTTGACGATAGTATCCTGTTCCCAACATCTTACGGTCAGCCAAATGATAAAGGGAAGATTACCATAGAGGGAAAGGATTTCGAGATAGTAGACGTCTGGGATGATGGGGATGGTATCCATCTGATTTCCCATGACACTTATCCTCAGGATTGCAAAGGTAAAGAGATCTTAGAATTTGTTGATTGGGACATAAGGTACAATCATATGAAATTCAGAACTGCAATGAGGGTAATGGCAGGTTTGGCATTTCAAAAGTTTGGTGCAACACACAGGATAAACCAGACATATGAGGATTATGCGTGGATTGACCTTGAATTCAGTGATATAACCGAGGAAAAAATAAGGGAATTAGAAGAAGAAACAAATAAATATCTGGCTGAAGGAAAAAGGCCTGAATACTATTATATTTCGAAGCAAGACTTTATGAAAAGAGATGATCTCATGAAGATATCCAAGGCAAAGGTCCCTGATCTTCCACAATTGAGGATAGTTAAATTGGAAGGACTTCCGGAGCAGTTAGAAATGGGAACACTTGTGAAAGATACAAAGGAAGTTGGGAAGGTACGCCTCAAGACAAACCTGGTAAAAGGGAAGGTCGGAAGCAGAGTAAACGTCTATTTGGAATAAATTGCATTGGATTTTCTGGTAATTTCGATTGCCAGTCCAATGATCCCAAAAATCACCATTGGGATGCTAATATAGTTAAGAAATCCATATATTTCTATGTCTTTTGGAGACAAAACATTTACTATAACACTTACGTTCTGAGTTTTATTATTGTTGTTGACTACGTTCAGGTAATATGTTGAAAATGGGATTATTTGTAGATTACTGTCATTAAGAAACATTTCATAATTGGTTGAATTAGTATTGCCACTCCTGATGTTTATATTATATTTCACTTCCTGATCATTCAGATTAATGTATGTGCCCCTGGAATATAACGTCCAATGAATTTGGGAATATTTTGATTCAATGATAATTTGAGTAAAATACCCATACAGAAATCCGAATGAGGACGAATTTATATCTTGTCCAGAGGCCAGCGCGGTACTGGGTATATTCACGCTCTGATCCTGAGTTAATTCCAGTCTCTTATAATTATAAGCTATTGTGGACAGTGTGATACCTATTACTAAAATGGCAATGAAAAGAACCACTAACTTTGTAAACTCTTTATTGAATGACTTTTTCAATCTTCTTTTCAGGGTTTTATCCCTATCCACTACCGGGATCTGCCTCATATCAAAGTATCACTAACCCAATAAAATACTTGTTGTTAAATCAAGTTTTCCCTATGTTAGAGATAAAGTAAGGAAAAAATTAACTAATCTATTTATATACATGTTCAGAGTGAATAATGAATCCCGGGGATTTAATTTTGAGCCATTTAAATCAAGTTATTGATATGAACAGAATATTTTTACGCGGCTTAGGTAGATTTACATTTCAAAGGGGTGCACAAAATTTCCACTAATGTTAGGAATTTGATCAATAGGATAGATATTTTGATGGTAATTTCAGTGATAACTGGAACCATCATAATAGCTCTGCTTTCTCTTATGGATTTCATTATAGAGGGAAAAGGTATTGTAAGGCGCGAAGCATTATACAACTTCCCGCTGGGTATAAATGGTGTTTATGGGAATGTTGTTTTATCCGGCCTTATTTTTACAATTATCCTCATCATGTTTTTGGTTTACTTCATAGGAGAAAATAAAAATAGGGATGCAAATGAAGATAAAGGAAATGTATCAGAACTTTTCTTTTTTATATTTTTGTGGATAAGTGCAATCTCATCAATTACACCACCGGTAAAACACATAACTGATATTTTTGGAATTCTTGGTCTCACAACTTACTACGAGGAGAGTGCTCTATATTTTTCAATAATCATCCTTCTCTCTGCCTTAATTTCATTCATTGCATTAAACCTTCAAATTGGCGTTGAATTAAAGAGCGCCATAATTCGAGGGCATAGGTATAAGACATTATATTATCTATTTTCCATTGTACCTGCACTAATAAGTACAGGTCTATTTCTCATTCAGAATCAGGTAACTCTAATTTATGCTGCCATCTTATTTTTACTATTTTTGTCAGTTATGCTATTCATACAGCGATACGGATTTGTCCGGGGAATGGCTTCTGTCTTCATAATTTTTGGAAGTGAAATAATACCTAATTATTTTAGAATAATAACGGTACCATTATACGACTTATTCATATTTGCTTTCCTAACTCTTGGGTTCATTTCACTTATATACCCATATAAATCTTCAATCAAAAAATCAAAAAGTCAATCTGAAGGAAAAATCGAAAATAATAATTCGAACGAGACAAAAGATGAAGGCTCAGGAAATAGTGTGTTTAATTCAGAAGCCCATAAAAATTCTCTGGAAACACGAAGCAAGGATTCCAGGGAAATGGCCGACGACCTGTTTATCAGAGGAACCTGTCTTTATTGTGATTCTGTAGAATTTTATTACAACTCAGATGGTACGCTGACATGTAAAAAGTGCAAGGCAATTCTCACAGGAAAGGAGACTAATTTCAATTCATTCAACGTTATGAAGGGTGGTCGGAGGCTTTAAATTCCCCCCATTCATTGCAAATATAATCGCATAAGCGAGGGACGGAAAAAATATTAAAAGACTGAGTTTTAATCCGAGATAACTGAGAAGGGCCCCTCCAGCAAGGGATCCGGTAACATATCCTACAGAAAAAAGTGTTTCGTAGTAAAATACTCCTGTCCGGGGACCCTCAGAATCTCCTATGTAGGCAAGTATTTTTGAAAATCCTAAGCTTCCACCAAAACCACCTAGGAATAGACACATGGAAAGTATTACAACATTAAAATCTATAAGCAAAAGTAAGAAAGAAGAGGCCAGAAGAGATGCAGAAACTGAAAATAATTTGTAATTTTGTCTTTTAATCTTTCCAGCAAAGATAGAACCGAAAGCGAAGGAAACCCCAGAAATGGCAAGTAAAATCCCTATTTCAAGATAGGAATAGGATGAATTTTTTAAATATGGAACAAGAACATATGTTGAATAACCAAGAAAAATCCCAACGAAGGTCATGGGAAGCAAAAACACCTTTCTCAATGGATTTCTCTTGTTGCTCCTCCTTTCAATTTTTTCTAAGGGTTGTATAAAAAAACCTATAATGGAAATAATTGCAACAATAGCGTACAGGAATCTATAACCAGTGTATTGAAGAAGAACACCTGAGAATAGGGGAAAAAGTCCAGATGGGATTGACCAGGCTGCTGAGTATTTTTCTGCGTTTCCTTCCTTCCCAATTAGACCCGTTTCTATTTCCACAGAAATCCACCACATGCTCTGGAAAAACCCAGTAACTGCTATAATCAATATGTAAAATGGGAGATCTACATTTAAGATAATTAAAATTAGAGAGGCGGCTGATATTATTAAAAATGGCACTTTAAGGGCTATATTGATAAATCTCTTTCCAAGATACCTGAACGAAAATGAGACTATTATAAAGGGAAAAGAAGTGAGAGTTCCAATCAGGCCGATTTCATTATACGGAAGTCCAAAAATTGCTAGTTTCAATGGGAAGGTAAAGCTTAGCCATAGCCAGCTGATGGAAAAAAACACCGTTGAAATTGAAAGATATCCTATGTTCTCTATGTTCCTACTGGAAAATGCCAAGTGATGCCTGATTATTGCCACGTATTAAAAGTATCACTTCATATATTCAATTGGGATCAATAAGTGTGCTGTTTCTCGGGAACTTTTTTGTTATGTTGTTTTTATCTTCATTTGCCATAGGCGAATCAAGGGCGTGTAGTTGAGTTTTTATATGCCTTAGTATTCACCATGTGATTACGATGGTAACGAAACCAGCGAGAATGTATACAAAAATTACAGGTCCTGCATATACAAGAAGAGAGTTCATGGGAGGAGTCCCATATCCTAAGATTACGACCTTTACACACGGAAATCAAAAGAAGGATTTCCCAATTGAAATGAAAATGATTGCCAGAGAGAGCTGTCAGGTCAGGCATTCTGCTCTCGAAGCTGCAAGAATTTCAATTAACAGAAAGCTTTCAGAATCACTTGGTATAGAGAATTTCTATTTCCAAATCAGACCATACCCGCACCATGTTATAAGGGAACATAAGATGGCCACAGGAGCTGGAGCGGATAGGATTTCCAGTGGAATGAGAGCTGCCTTTGGAAGGCCTGTTGGAACCGCAGCAAGAGTTCACGCTGGGGATATTGTAATACTAGCGAGGGTCACTGTGGAAGGAGCAAAACAAATGAAAGAAGCGCTCCATAAAGCCTCCATAAAACTTCCAACTCCCTGCGATATAGAAATAAGCAAGGGAAAAGAAATCGCCGGTAAAATAGGAATTTAAACAATTTTTTAAAATATTTTCTCTGTTTCTTTCGAGCCTATAAAATCCTGAATGAGTTTTGCTGCAATCATTGATGTGTTCCCGTTGTCAAAGTCTGGTGTGAATTCAACAATGTCAAAACCATTTATATTTTTAGCAGTTTTTCTGATAAGATATCTGACATCAGTATCCATTAACCCGTAAGGCTCAGGAGTCCCAACCCCGGGTGCATATGCAGGGTCAATTCCATCCATGTCTATGGAAAAATATATTTCCTTACCAAGTTTTTTCTCATATTTTTCAAAGGTTTTTTCAATACCGTCTTGCTTTATAATTTCAGATCTGATGAATTCCACCTTCCTGTAATCAGGGTCCTCATACTCTTCTCTTGATGTGGACCTTGTTCCAAAGGAGAATATTTTTCCTTCACCGAGAACTTCCAAGGACCTGCGTGTTGCACATGCATGATTATTTTTATGCCCCATGTAAGAAAAACGAAAATCTGAATGTGCATCAATTATGATCATACTGTGACCTTTGAAATTTCGAATAGATCCTCCTGTTATGGAATGCTCTCCCCCAATCATGATTGGAATTTTCTTATCTTCTCTTATTATTCTGACTACCTCTGCTACCGAATCAACAGTTTCATCAGGATCTTCATTTACAGAGACATCTCCCAGGTCACATATAGGAACCTCTGTAAAATCTATCTCATATGTAACGTCATAAGATTCCAGATTATCGTATGCTCTTCTTACCTCTATAGGTCCCCTGGAGGATCCTCTCCTGAAGGATGAAGTATAATCGAAGGGAACTCCAAAAATGACGTACCTGGAATCTTCGTAATCGAAATTCGCATCTGCTATTCTTTTCAGCGAACAATAGGCTGAAAGTTCTATAGCATGATCTTTCTGACTCCCATTGCTTCCCAATAGGATACCTCTGTTCCAGCTTTAACTTTATCTACTTCCTCAGGGCTGAGGGGCATTACAAATGTTTCGAAAGTTTCGCTGTCCATAAGCTGAGCCTCATTATTGCTAACACTTAGAACCTGTGCGTTTTTCTTCTCTATTATTGGAACCTTAACCTTGTGTTTTACAGGATACACAACGCTCCTTTTTTGATTGTCAAAAATCCCAATGGCCACAATTCTGCCCTTTGCCTCACCGTGCTTCCCTGGCTTAGACATATTTATCTCCATAATCTTGCATGGAGCATCATCAATTAGCATATACCTTCCAACTTTCAACTCTCTGACTTCTGCCTCTTGCCAACTCATTTACATCATCGCCCTATTTATTTTTATATTATAATTTTGTCTATAAATGTTAAATGCTTTTCTTATATACAGAGTTACTATATAATCAATTTGGAAAAGGTGGTCATCGTTAAAATAAATCTAGGCCTGTTTTTGATATCCATATTTTTTATACTGATGGCAGTTTTAATATCCTTTATTTTTTATTTTGATTTATCCTATTATGGCTTGCCGAAGAACGAAGTATACTCATTCTATTACTATTCTGCAATGTATACTATACTCGGATTAATCTTATCATTCGCAATCAACAAAATAGCTTCCAAAGGCTCAATTGCTACTCAATTGCCATACAATCTAAATCTAATACTTGGAGGCCTATGGATCTTGGATGGCATTCTTCAATTTCAACCTCAAATGCCTTACGGCTTTCTGACATTCGTCATAGAACCAGCAATAACCTCCATTCCAAATATGCAAATTGAGCAGTTTTTGTATTTGGGATATAATACCTGGGCAATTCATCCTATACAGTTTGATGCTCTGTCTGGCGCACTTCAAATATTCATCGGTTTCTCTTTCTTAACTTATCGTTCAAAACGAGCGCTAAAGCTAGTTTCTGCAATTTCCATATTTTGGGCCATAATTATTTGGATATTTGGAGAAGGTTTTGGGAGTATCCCAGAATCCGGTGTTTCCATTTTAACCGGTTTCCCTGGTTCCGCTTTACTATATATGATTTTAGCATTACCATTTCTGAATCATAATTTGGAGAAAAAAGAGAATTTTTTAAGTTTTTACAGAATATCAATTGTTATAATTTTGTTAGTATCTATTATTCTACAGTTGGTTCCCCTAAATATTTACTGGAATAATGGAATTTTCTCGCAAATCATCTATGATAACACTTTCAATCAAGGCGAATCTCCATGGATTTACCGCATTATGGAGTCCATATGGCCCTTATTAATCTATCACACTGAATACTTAAATATTTTATTCACCTTAATTGTTCTATCAGTTTTATTATTATTGATTTCTAAGTACAATTATGGAGAAATGATAGGAATGATTTCATTTTTCGTATTCTGGTTGCTTTTTCAAAATATGGGAATATACGATAATCCTGCTACAGACTTTAATTCCGGAATACTACTGGTATTCATAATTTCAATATTGGTTTTAAAAGATAAAATCTACGAGATTCAATTCAGGACTTTTCAAGCAGTTAACCAAAAATAAAATTAGATAGAAGCCATTACCCAGTTAAGGGTCTGTGGGGTAGCCTGGTATCCTTCCAGCTTCGGGAGTTGGAGACCCCGGTCCAAATCCGGGCAGACCCATTATCAAATATGTCAATTTTGTTTCATTCAACCTGAATAGTAATTAATAAAACTCACCTTTTTTGGACACAACATCCTACGATCTTTGTAGTTATGAAAGTGAATAAAGGATCAGTTTTCAGGTTTTGTGAGGTCATGGTGGAATGAATGGTCTGTTGGAATGACTTATAACTTAACATGGTATGATTTCCATCGCCTTAAATCGTTTATAATCTATTCCGAATGCCTGAGTTAATTAGGCTTTATTTCTAATTGATAAGATCATAACTTACATTTGCCGTCTATTGTTCAGAAATATTAAATTATAGCGTATTCAACTGAATAAAGTGCAATAATATATAGAGAATGGATACGAGGAGTACCAATTACTGTCTTTGCAATTATTTCATTTTTCTCGCAAAGTGTTATGTTTAAATTTTGGGTGTCTTCCTAGGTGAATTATTTCAAATACAACTCTAGGGGGATTTTCTTTTTGTTTTATATTATATTTCGGTTTATTTTCAAAGATTAATTGATGCTCTATTTTGAAAGCCTGATTTTTTCTTACTTTAGCAATATAAACAGATCTGTGAGTACCTTCCATGCTTGCATCTAAAACCGTCCAATCATGAAAATAACGTGCTCTTAGGCCTCCTTCCCATAAATTTCCATTTATCCTTCTTAACTTTTGAGTGGTGGCACCAATGTAAAGTGGAGTCCCATCTTTATCGCCTACTACATATACACAGGGAAAGCCATAATCATCAGTATCGATTACATTTTTCCACTTTGAAAATTTTAGCCATTCTAATTCAACACGAACTGCCATTGAATATCACACGAATTGTAAAAAGATAAAATTATCGGTCTGTCCCAGATTGCGTACTGAATTTTTTAAATTTGAGGATAACCTCTCTGGAACTCACAAAAAATTCTGGATACTTCTCAATGTTAATTTAGTCCCCATCAGTTCGCATTTCAATATATACCTTAAATTATTGCTTTAAAATACATGGGTTTCAGAAAATATGACCTGATCAATGAACAATGCCCTTAAGTTTGTTTTTGCTAACATGAAGTATAGTTCAAATTCATAAGCAATAACAAGAAATTCTCACTACACTATCAAAAATAGGCTAGTTTAGATGATGATAAATAAGATATTTTTGTTTCATATTTTCATTTATTATATCTCTATTACAAATTCTCTGAGTTTTTCTCTAAGGTCAGAAGGGATTTCGATTTTATTCCCTTTTTTATCTATATAGACAATTACAATCTTTCCTTGAGCATACAAAATATTACTTTCTTGTTCAAAAATTCTGTGAGAAAAAACACTACTTGTATTTCCTATTTTTGAAATCCAGGTCTCAACAACTGGATTATCATTAAAATGGATCGGTCTTTTATATTCAATCTCTGCATTCTTCACAACGAAGCTCAAGTCGTTAATGTCTTGAACCTTTAATGTATTCATAAAATAATCTACCCTACCAATTTCGAAAAATGTAAGATAATTTGCATTATTCACATGATTTAAGCCGTCTATATCGCCTATTCTTAACTGTACTTTGACTCTACTTATGGGTTTATCCATGAACCAGTTAGTTTAAGGGAATATAATTAGATTTTTTTCAACATCTCTTAAATCTTTCTAAAAAATGAAACTGATAAAAATTTTTATAGCTCTATGACCTAATCTTTCTATGAAGAATTCGTATACAGCCAAAATTGAGTTTCCAATGCCTCCTCCTGTTGTTTCCGAATATGTATCAAATCCTTGGCTTTTCTTTAATCCGATGTCGCATGTAGTGATTTTAAAGAAGATAACTGATGACAAATGGGACATAATTTTTGCGCCAGATGTTGATCAGACAAAGGGAAATTCTTTTTATGGAATAATGAACGGTCCAACATTGAAGGGGAAAGAGATTAATTATAACTGCGAGAGTCTCGGAAAGGAAATAAGAATGAACATCAGATTGAACCTTTCAACAGTCTCAACCGGAACGAGTCTAACTATTGATTGGGATGCAGAAACAACTCTGCCTTTCTTTGAGAAATTCAAGGGTGAGAATTTCTGTCTTTCTCCTGAACACATGATTAAGAGGCACTTGTTGTTAAGGGTCCCTGAAATGTTGAGTCTGATTAACTATAGAGAACAGGGAAGAGAATATTTGCTTGAAACCGTCACCCTTTCTGGAGCTAAAGCTATACCCTATATTAAAACCAAAGCACAGGAAATAAAAAACTGCATTGTAATAGGAACATCAAAGACGATGAAATTTACAATAAATGTTCAGGATGAACAGTTAGCCTCAATAAACGCAGAAAGTGGAAACAGGGAAACATTTGGTGGTGAAGCCATTCTTGATATACTCAACAATACAGAATTAATAGATATTGGTATTTATGATACTTCCGCAGAGAATCAAATAAAAGAACTAGTGGAAAAACAATACGAGAAAACTTTGTCTGTTGCATAAAAATATAACTTATTTGATAACCAAATCTACTTTTTATATTGATGTTTAAGTGCTAAATATTTTATAGCAATAAGTTATCTCTTCTTGGATCCTTTAGACGCTAAAAGGAATGAGTAAAATGGTCAACGAAAAGCAGTGTAATCCCGAGCTATATACAAAGATATGGCGAAATCTAATTTCATTGTACAAGATATTATACAAAAAGGTAGAGAGCAAGTTCAACGAAAACAATATTAGTGTTCTGGAATACAGAATTTTAAGAATTTTAAAGGAAAATGGCAAAATGACAATGGCTAACTTGGCCGATGAGAATTATGTAACCCAGGCGTGGATCACTGGAATGATAGATAAGATGGAAACCAAAGGCCTAGTTTCACGGAACAGGTCGGACACAGATAGAAGAGTTATCTATATCAGTGCAACAGAAAAGGGGGAAAAATTCATAGATGAAATGCGAATCATACACGATGAAATACTAGCTGAGGCATTTTCCTTTATGAATGAAGAGGAGGCCAGGAAAGTTCTGAAAATTCTCGAAGAACTGAAAGGAAATTTAGAAGAGGAAAATAAGGTTAAGATCGAAAAAAAGATCGCAGAAAATTAATGAGAAGAATTATGAAAAATAGTATAGAAATCGATCTGAAGTATTTATGATCATTATCTTCCTTGGAGGGCATTTCTAAACTGCATCCTATTTTGGGCATAAATTTTCAATGCTCTCATAAATTAAATATGTTATGCCTTAATATTTCAGTTTAGGGAATGGCATTGAGCAAAAATAATAAATGCTACAATGGAATGCCTGTTCCAGTAAGCTCCGGTAGTGTAGCCAGGCCAAGCATTAGGGACTCTCAATCCCCCGACTCGGGTCCAAATCCCGACCGGAGCATGTTACCAAAAGGTACATATTAATCCTTCTTATATTATGGGCATTGAATAGATATATAATTTGAAATTATTATGAAAAAATTTACAAAAAAAGTGATGATTGTAACAATAGATGCTTGTTTTAACACCTCGACTTTTTGCTTGATTGCAGTCTTCGGTGAGGAATTTCTAGTAGCATTCGGAATTAAAAGAGCATTTGCAATTCTACTGTGATTTCTTCGGGAATAGGCATAATTAAGGTCTTAATTATCTCAGGATGTATTTCAGATAAGGTGGGCAGGAAACCTGTTTTTTTAGTGACACTCTCAAAATCTTTATTTGTATCCCCAGTTGTATTGATGATGACTTTTCATTATTTGTTATCAGGAGTTCTATTTCAAGTGATTTTATTGTTCTTCGAATATGAATTAGGCAATGGTGCGTTCTCTCCTTATTTGAGTGAAAGTTTTCCGGCCAGATTTAGATATTCAGGTGCTGCGCTCGTTTATAATATGGGAGCCCCTTTAGTAGTTGGAGTTGTTCCAGTGGTTGCGGCAGTTATTTTAGGTATATCTGGTAAAAATGATTTTCTTGCTTGGTCACATATTGTATTAGTTTTACTCGTATATGACTTAGCATCATAAATTGCTGCTCTGTTTACCAAAGAGACAATGAATGGGAATATAAGTGAGGATGTGTAAACATTTATATAATGACCCGATAAGTAACTAAGCAATCAATCGTTATCTGATTCTATAATCAGATAGATTAATTCCTTTAGGAATTAATAACGCAATCTAACTCTGAAATTATTGAGACATATTCCATCAAATCTTATAGGGTGTCTCACAATTTAACAACTGACGATTTTTTATTTCCCGTGGCCTGTCTGCCATTTTCATATATGGTGTGACCGTGAGATTGTATGCAATGGTCTTCAGGAAGGTTGCAGTGTCATATGATCTTTTTCTTATGTACCAGACATTTTCAAACTGCATTATCTCCTCATAGTCATTAACCAATTATCCCCCTATATATTCCATCAACCTCTCTCCCAGCATCCTTGGACCCTTGGGCCGATAGCCTAAAGGTAAGGATGCAAGGTAGAATCTCAGAAAGGATTCATTAGCAGAACCCGTGATACGATGTTATAACAGATCCTCTTTCCTTGCAATTTAGTTCAAATAAACGCTGAAGTCAAACAATGTCACGCAGAAGCTCATAAGGCAGCATACACCCTAAAAAAGGGCATCGTAGAGAGATCCAACAAGATTAAGATGGAGTTACTTGCACCCATCATCCTGGTGGATTACGAACAGGCCAAATCAGAGATATCCGCAATAATCAATGGACACTCATCACTGAACTATCTCACACCGATTCAGTATAAAAATGCGTTTCTATGTTCTGCTTCCTATCAGGGAGGCAAAGATTGAGAAGGCTAAGCTAATAAGTAAGGAAAGCAATATGGTGAAAAGGAAAGGATGCGTAACGGCGGTAATTGACTCTTAATTGTTTGGAAGGGTTGTCTCAAAGTGTGAGAAACAGTAATTCGCTATCCCTGTAATTCTTCCTTGTTTTCCTTCTTGCGGTTATGGATGATGAAGGAATCAATTGCAGCAATTGATTCCATTGTACAAAGAAATTTAATTTCTCTGTTTATGCCATGAACATCAAATGTTCCTGCCCTCCTGGACAATGTTTGGAGTGATGGTCTATGAATGATTTCGATCATTTCCATAATCTGTCCATCTTTGAATTTTCTCCTTCTTTTATCCTACGAAACTTTATTCTCTATGAATTCCATAATAAAAGGAATATTCTGTTCGGGCATATCCAAATATTATAATTCTGTTACTAGTGTTAGATATTTGTAGGACTATTCATGAAAAGTGAGACAACTCCTTATTGCTGTGTAAGTGATAAAAAGGGCATGTCATCCTTCATCAGGCTGATCCCACAATAATAATAGATGTTAACTTTCCCTAAACTCCGATCTTGTGCAAAACACCAGAATTTTGTCTGTCTAAATGATGTGAATAAAAATTTCAGTCAGTCTGAAAAAAGAGATAATCATTAAATTATTGAGATAAATAGATTCGAAAATGCCGATAACATGGAAAATCTAATTAAGAAGGCGAAATATTTTTAAGTTCAATAGGGAATCTATAATATCAATTTCAAACTGATGGTATAGTAAAAATTAAAATATTGGGAGTTGAGATAAAGGCTTATATTTACGGGTTGTGACAGGGTATCAATAGAGATAGACGCCTTGAAAGGCTTGCGAACAACTTCTCATGATACGCAAGGTCGGTATTCTAAGAATTCAATATGGTGAGAAAATATGAGCGCAGAAGTCAAGAAAGCAGATGAAAAGTTAGGCAAATTGATGTTCCAGCAGCTGGAGAGTATACGGGATGTCATGATGGATTCCCTCATGAAGAACTATGTGCCTTTTCCCATAGACAGGTCAATATGCAGCGCATGGACAGATACACTCAGGAAGGGTGGTGAAACCATTATATATACTTCCTTCATGTATCAGCTTTCCAGCCTGTTCAGGGCTTACGAGAAGCATCTCTCAACATTCGCAAGGATGGGTGGTTCAGCACGACTTGCTTCCTTAGGAAAATTTTTCATAAAGCCTGACAAGGACGATCTAAGGAGAGGCTACAGGATTCTTTCAAACATTTCGACTCTCCTCCTGAAAAATGGCATAGACCATGGATACCTGTACGATGACGAGCCTTACAGCGGGGGTTTGCTGCTCGAACTGGGCATGCTTGACCAGTTCTGGGAATACGGTGCAAGGGTGCTGAAGCTCATGAAGGATCATGGCGTAAGGCGTGTCATAACCGTGGACCCGCACACGACAAATGCCATGAACAGGCTCAAAGAGCATTTCGGCGCGGACATTGAGGTTCACAACTACCTGACTCTGATCCAGAAATATTCCGGCAGGGGAGAGTTCGTCTTCCATGATCCATGCCTGTATTCCAGATACGACACCATGGGGAACAGGATAAGGGAGATTGCCAGTACCGCTGGCGTCCAGTTCATAGAGGACAGGATGGTCACAAGCCGGGATCTGGGAACATGCTGCGGCGGGCCGTTGGGGCCCGTCAATATGGATATCAGTGAAAGCATAGCGAAATACAGGGCCGGTAAACTCCTCTCCCTATCCCAGAATGTCATGGTTGCCTGCCCCCTATGCTACCAGAACCTAAAACCGTACGTGAGCAACATTAAGGATGTTGCGGAGGTGATTGAATGAGCAACTGGAACATAGCCATTGAAAGGGCCCTGGAGAACAACGTTCCCAAGGTTGATTCCATCCTTGAGAAATATCCGTACCTCTCCAGGATGGCGGAGGAGATAAGGGAAGCTAAACTCAATGTCATAGCCCATCTTGATACATACGTAAAGCAAACCATAGAATCCGTGGAAGCAACAGGGGGAAAGGCATACTTTGCAAGGACAACTGACGAGGCCAGGGACATACTGAAGAAGATTGTTGGCACAGGCAAGAAGATTGTTATGGCAAAGTCAAATGTCGCCCACGAGATTGACATCATCAACACCTTGGAGAAATCAGGGAATTCTATATCTGAAACGGATCTTGGTGCTTACCTGATCCAGCTTTCCGGTGACGACTCATCACACATTGTATTCCCGTCCCTGCACATGACCAGGGAGGATATAGGAAGGATGCTTCATAAGGAGCTGGGGCTGCAGCTTTCAGACAAGTCCACCACTGAGGAGATTGTGGCTGCCGTGAGGCAGTTGCTTCGCAGGAAATACATGGAGGCTGACATCGGCATATCTGGCGCCAACGCAATATCTGCCGACACGGGATCCGTCATACTGGTGGAAAATGAGGGGAACATACGCATAGATACAGTCCTGCCGCCTGTCCATATAGTTATAACTGGAATAGACAAAATCGTGCCCACACTGTATGATGCTATGAAGGAAGCAATGGTCCAGTCGGCATACGCAGGGCTGTATCCGCCCACTTATGTAAACATAACATCAGGACCTAGCTCAACCGCTGATATTGAGCTCAAGAGAGTCACTCCTGCAACAGGTCCCAAGGAGGTTCACGTTATACTGCTGGACAACGGGAGAATGGATGCCAGCAGGGATGAATCCATGAAGGAGGCCTTACTGTGCGTAAAGTGTGGAAGGTGTTATTTTGCATGCCCTGTGTACAGGGTCATGGGCAAAGACTGGGGACAGCAGCCATATGGGGGGCCTACGGGGGCTATGTGGACTGCAATCGTGAACAAGGACTATGCAACGGCCGAATATTGCACGCACTCAGGAGGATGCAGGGAAGTTTGTCCAATGAGGATCAATATTCCAAAAGTTCTGGAATATATAAAATGGGTTGGAATTGGAGAAATGAAAGTGAAGTAATCATGTTTTTGTAACGAAATATGATTTTAAGTTCAATTGCATTTTTGTATTTCAATTCAACATGACTCTGATGGTATGTTTAAGTCCACGAAATAGGGAAAATTAACATCCATATATTGTTATTATGAGATAACCCTAATGAAGAGGATGTTTCATTCTTCACATGTAATGAATACAACATTGAGAAGAGTGAGGTTGAAGTTCATGTTTGAATGTTTTATTTGCAATTTACATACATTGAAGATCATCAATGGATAGTGTGAGTCAGCAATCTTTTAAAGAAAATTTCATTGAAAGTAGAGAAAAAAGGTGATAATACTGGAAGTGAAAGGAAGAAATTATTATATTTTCTGGGGGAGTTATAAGGCTGTGGAATTCGTGTAGCAAATAAAGAGGAATTCAGAAAACCTCTTTGGATGAAGCGCTTATGAGCTTAATGAGGAGAACAATAAATTCAGTATCAAATCCAATCGTATCATAACAAACCTGCCTTTATTATGATAGTTCTTTATCTTAACTAGTAAATGTCCAATACACTGCGCCTTGCACAGATTTATTTTAAATATAGAATGTTATTATTCCATCTTTTGAAAGGTCCACTATGGTATTATTGTATTGATTAAGTCGTTCCAAACACTTTTATAAGTTTATAATTGTATTTGGAAATCAGTTATTGGACTTTTTTTCTTCTCTCAATACTATGATGAATTCACTTATAATTACAACAAGGGGCGCTACTACATTTAAGTAAGGAACGATATAAAGAGGGGCTACAATGGCAAGAATTCCTATCTCCGTCTTTTTAGCTAAATTGAACAAATTAAAGGTCAAAGCAATCGTAGATACAGCCATTAGGAAAATGCCAACAAAATATAGGACTGTCAGATATATGTACTCGACTGGTGAAATGTAAGGTATGCTTCCCGGCAGTTCATTACAAACATATGTTCCTATTATAAGACTGGAAACAGTTATTACAAATATGAAAAACACTATTAATCCTAAAAGTAGATATAAGGTAGCCTGTCTAAATAAGGGTAATTTCCCGAGAGATTTTTTCACCGCATAATCATAATAACGAAAGCCAATCACGCTGATTATTAATCCAATAATGAGAAGTATAGTTCTTACGGGATAGTAAATAGGTATATCCTCAATGCCCTGATATCCGGTTTGTTGATTGTAATTAAGAAATGATGTCAACAAGAAAAAATTTTCCAAAACAATTAGTGAGCCTAATAAAGTGATTACAGAGGCAGTTATGAGAGTCTTGTTAACGACATTGCTATTAATGTCATCATTTTTCCTTCCAAATAGAAAATCGACCAAGTTACTGTTATCCATTTACTCACTATAAATACAATATATATTAATTTTGTTTTATTTTATAAAACAATCAATCATTCTTTTCCCTTAGTACGGCACGACATGGTGCGCCGTCTTGACTCATATTTAAAGGAAGGCAAATAAATTCATATTTTCCCGGAGCTATGTTTTTAAAAATAAGTCCCTCAACAATTATAATATCTTTACTCATCAATGTTTTATGAACCACCGGTTCCGGAGATCCAAATTTTTCTATTGACAAATAGTCTATTCCAATTAATTTTACTCGCTTTGTAATTATTTTTTTTGCCGCGGCAAGACTAAGATATGTGAAATCCTTATGAAATGTATCATACAGTTCTGAATTCTTAGTTTTAAAGAGAAGTATTTCTGTTGGATCATCCGGTATGTGTTCAGGTTCAATTATATCACCCTTAACTTCTATCAAAGTAGCCTCCCCTAAAAAATTCTCCAGTGGAATTTCATTTGCCTTTTTTCCGGTTGGTATCATATGATAGGGAGCATCAAAATGTGTACCGGAGTGGGTTTCCATAAGAACCCTCATTATATGAACATGATTCAATTCGTGTGTAAAGTATTCAAATTCTTCATAATCCGCATCGCCAGGGTAATTTATTATTCCTCTTTTTAGGGGTAAGCTTATGTCCATCATACTTCCATATTTCCATATAATACTTACAGGTTTTCAATATTCCATTTACACTTTACAGTACTTCTAAAAAAATCACAATTAAAGATATGACCACAGGACTTTAAGTTAACACTTAATTTTTTAAGTAAACAAATTTGGAGTCATTTCTGTACATGTGACGATACAAAGTAAAAATTAGCTATTTTACTAAACCTATTTTTCCGATTTAAGGCGAGACCTTTTTATTCGTTTCCTATATAAATTAGTATAAGTTTAATATCATTAGAATCTAATTATCTTTTGGTTAATATGGGAAAATTAGAACGTGAGGTGTACATGATTTCGGGAGGAGTAACGAAATTCAGCAAAGCCTCTCCGGACATGGATTTCAGATTGAGAGTAAAGAAGGCTTTTGACTATGCAATGGCAGATGCTGGACTTGAGCTCAAGGATATAGATGGTTCGGTTGCGTCATATTTTTCTGACCATTTTCAGAGACAACTGATGGCTGGAATTATGGCTCAGGATTACCTTGGATTAACACCAAAACCAAGCAAAAGAGTGGAAGGGGGAGGAGCAACTGGTGGACTCGCTTTTCAGACAGGTGTGAGCGAGATTGCATCGGGGAGAATGGATACGTGTGTGGTTTATGGCTTTGAGACCATGTCGCACGTCAATACATGGAAAGGAAACGAATTTATAGCTCTGGCAAGTGATACAAATTTTGATTATCCTCTAGGGGGATTTTACACAGGATACTATGCAATGATGGCCGTTAGATATATGCACGAATTTGGGGCTACCCCAGAACAACTGGCAATGGTGTCCGTTAAAAATCATAAGAATGCGCTTCATAACCCATATGCACAAAGCCCAATGAATCTAACTGTTGAAGACGTGAGAAATTCTCCTATGGTTTCTTACCCACTGACCAGATTGGACGTATGTACAATGTCTGACGGGGCCGCTGTGGCAATTCTCGCATCTAAGGAAAAGGCATTTGAGCTATGTGACAATCCAGTTCTCATTAAAGGGATCGGAACCGGTACAGATACTATGAGACTTTCTGACAGACCATTTGGAAAAGTCCCATTATTGCCGCACGAGAAGGAATCTGACTATAAGAATTTAAAGTACCCTGGAGTTCATTCATATAGAGCTGGAAGGAGTGCCGCCATTGAGGCCTATAAGAGTGCAGGCATAACTGACCCATTAAAGCAAATAGATGTGGTAGAACTTCACGACGCTTACACCTCATCAGAGATACAGACCTATGAGGATCTGGGTCTGTGCAAATATGGTGAAGGAGCGAAGTTTGTGGAATCTGGTAGAGCTGACTTGAATGGTGACGTATCTGTAAATCCTTCTGGCGGTCTACTTGCATGTGGTCATCCAATCGGCGCTACTGGAATAATGCAGAGTGTTTTTATGTTCTGGCAATTACAGAACAAGATCCATAAGCACTTTAAAGATGGAACTCAACAGGTTAAAAACGCAAAGACTGGTTTAATTCATAGTCACGCTGGTACAGGAACATATGTTACGGTATCAGTAATGGAGGCGGTTTAAAATGACAATCGATTATAATGCAAAGATGGAAGAAAAAGATGATGTAACTCAGGTGTATAACACAGATCCACTTATCGTAAAATCTCATTACGAGATAGATTATATACACAGCTATGCACAGGATTCTGAATTTTTCAGAGCCCTTGGAAAGAAGAAGCTAATGGGGTCTAAGTGCAAAAAATGTGGTTACACATATGCAACTCCAAGAGGACATTGTATGATGTGTGGAAGTGAAACAGAATGGTACGAACTTCCCCAAGTTGGTAAAATCCATACTTTCACAACATGCTACTTTGGCAGTGAAGCGTTTCTCGATCAGACTCCGTTCCATTTAATAATGGTGGAATTTGAAGGTGTAGATTCGCTCTTCATGTCAAGAATCATTGGTGTTTCAGCCGAGGATTTAAAGATTGGAATGAAGGTAAGGGCAAAATTTAAGAGAAATTTGGAATTTAGCCCAACGGACGTATATTTCGTACCGGTAAAAGAAAATGAGTGAAGACAAACAAAAAACAACTATTTTTTCAAATTTTGACAAACAGGTATTTTTAATTAATTTTCCAAGGCAAATTGATATGGGCGCTCTTCTATCAAGATATAGCCGAACGGCAAAACTGGATATAAGAGAAGTTTATGAAAAGGAGTTTGAAAAGAATGAGAGTCGAGGCAAGGAATTCTATGAAAGGGTTTTTCTTGAATATGGGGATGAATCGGTCGCAGAGCTTGTAAATGTACATATTGCAATTCAGGATATTTCCAATCTTTTGGTTAAGGAGATAGAGGAAACTAGAATTGGAGCATCCTACATCGAAAAGTCATCAAGATATGTAAGATATGATATAAAACATAATGGCAGATATTTGTATCTACCCTTTGTAAAAACTGGAATAGAAGGAAAATTCGAAAAAGAATATGAGGAATTGATGAATTGGATGTTTTCATATTATTCAAAATCCCTGCCATCATTAATAGAAATGATACGGGAATCAAATCCGTTCAGTAGTGTATCGGAGGATTTCTCGGAACAGAATAAGAAAGCCTATGAAACCGCACTAAGGTCAAGGGCTTTGGATGATATAAGAGCCATACTTCCGGTTTCAACTTTAACCAATGTAGGGATTTCATCAAATGCAAGGGCATTGGCCGGAATCATTCAGAAATTAGACTCCGCAGGATACAAGGAGGCTAAAGACATCTCTAATACTATATATTCCGAATTGGGCTCTGAATATGGTGAAATAATAAAGTCAGCAAGGAATGACCACGGAAAAGCACATACTTTGTTCATTTCAAAACTTAAATCTATAGAAGGATCGGATATTCATAGTCATTCCTATGATAGGGATGTTGAGTTATTGAATTATAATGCGGAAGGTCTTAAGTTAATTTCAGGTTTTGTTTCAGATAAAAGATTAAATAAGAATAATGAGGAAAATTATATAAAAGAAATCGCAAGGCAGAGAATGAATAGAAGAGATAAGTTACCAAGGCAGTTTGAATTTATTGATTATGTTTTTTCACTCAGGATGAACTACGGGGCATTCAGAGAATTTCAGAGGCACAGAATGCTTTCAATCTTAAGAGGATTATTAACGCCAGATAACGGTTTCCAGATCCCAGAATACATAGGAAAAAATGAAGAATTGGTTCATGAATTCAATGCAATATGCAATAGATCAGCAGAACTTTACAAGAAGATAAAGGAGGCTGGGCAGAAAGTGGAGGCACAGTACGTTCTACCCTTTGCCTCAATGTATAACATAAAAGTCAAAGGGAACCTAAGAGAGTTTGTATATTTTACTGAGTTAAGAAGTACGCCACAAGCTCACCCCGATCTTCGGAAATTATCAATATCCATAGCTGATGAGATCATTGCAAGGGAAAAATCCTTTGAAATTCTTTTCAAATTTTTGGATAGAAGTTCATATCCTTTGGGTAGATTTAGCCAGGAATCAAAAAAGGAGAAGAAACTGGATGAACTTAGCAGGAAATAGATTGTTTCATATTGGTTATAACTTATGAAAAGTTTATATTGAAGAACAAATTTACCTGTTGATTAGGAGGAAATAAATATGTTAGGAGGACAAATGCCCATATTCATATTAAAAGAGGGTACTAGCAGAGAACAGGGAAAGAATGCACAGAGGTCTAATATAGAGGCTGCAAAGGCTATAGCAGCTGCAGTCAGAACAACACTTGGTCCCAAAGGGATGGATAAAATGCTCGTCGATTCCATCGGAGATATTATAATCTCAAACGACGGAGCAACAATTCTGAAGGAGATGGATGTTGAACACCCTACCGCAAAGATGATTGTGGAGGTTGCTAAATCTCAGGACACTGCCGTGGGTGATGGTACTACAACATCTGTTGTTTTGGCTGGAGAATTCCTAAAGCAGGCCGAGGAACTTCTTGATCAGGGAGTTCATCCAACCGTTATAGCAAACGGATACAGACTTGCGGTGAACGAGGCAAAGAAGCAACTCGAAAAGATAGCAAAAGACGCTTCTGACGATGAAACACTCGAAAAGATAGCAAGAACGGCCTTATCTGGAAAGAATATTGGTCTCGGTGGCGATCTTCTTTACAAGTTGATTGTTAAGGCCATAAATGCAGTGGCAGAAAGCAGAGACGGCTCGGTAAAAGTTGATCCCTCAAACATTAAAATAGACAAGAAAAACGGTGGTAGTGTTAATGAGACAGAGTTTATAGAGGGAATAGTAGTAGATAAGGAAAAAGTACATTCAAAGATGCCAGACACTGTAAAAAATGCAAAGATTGCACTCATAGATTCCGCTCTGGAGATAAAAAAGACTGAAATTGAAGCCAAGGTTCAGATTTCAGATCCTTCTAAGATACAGGATTTCCTGGATCAGGAAGTGGACACCTTTAAAGAAATGGTGTCAAAGATCAAAAAGAGCGGAGCAAATGTTGTCCTATGCCAGAAGGGAATAGATGACATAGCACAGCACTATCTTGCTAAGGAAGGCATATATGCAGTAAGAAGAGTCAAGAAGAGTGATATGGAAAAACTGGCTAAAGCAACAGGAGCAAGAATAGTTACAAATCTCGATGATTTAACTGCCGATGCTCTCGGAACCGCAAAGAATGTGGAAGAGAGAAAAATCGGAGAAGACAGGATGACCTTTGTTACAGGATGCAAGAATCCAAAGGCCGTTAGCATATTGATTAGGGGAGGAACAGAACACGTGGTTTCAGAGATCGAGAGGGCTCTGAACGATGCTATACGTGTTGTAGCAATAACAAAGGAAGATGGGAAAGTCCTTCCCGGAGGAGGAGCAGTTGAAGCTGAGCTTTCTTTAAGAATAAGGGAATATGCTACAACCGTCGGTGGAAGAGAACAACTGGCTATTGAATCCTTCGCAAGAGCTCTTGAAATTATACCCAGAACACTCGCCGAGAATGCTGGTATGGACCCTATCAACACGCTGATACAGTTAAAGGCAGAACACGAGCATTCAAAGAAGACATATGGAATTAATTTCAATGACAACAGTGTATCGGATATGTTTGAACTGGGCGTGTATGAGCCACTGAAGGTAAAGAAGCACGCACTTGAGAGTGCGGTAGAAGTTGCAACCATGATTCTAAGAATAGATGATGTAGTTGCATCAAAGAAAAGCGCTCCATCCCCCAATCCTGAGGGCGGAATGGGAGGCATGGGCGGTATGGGTGGAATGCCCCCGTACTGATCTTTTTTTTAATCCTTTTTATACTGTAAAACACTATTTATTTATTGACGCCATTATGGTGTCGGTGAAATATTGAATCTTTATGAATATATGGGAAAGCAGATATTCAGGAACCACGGAATTCCGGTTCCTAATGGATATGTTGTTGAAGATGTGACGCAGATTAAACCCTTTGAGAGGCCTGTAGTTGTAAAATCTCAGATCCTTTTAGGAGGAAGGGGTAAATCTGGTGGAATTAAATTTGCAAAATCTCAGGAAGAATTAAACAACTCTGTTAAGGAACTTCTGGGAACAAGAATTAGGGATCTCAAGGTTACTAAGGTCCTAATCGAAGATATGATAAATATCAAAAAGGAAATGTATGTTAGTATAGCCCTTGATAGAACTGCAAGGGCTCCTGTCATCATAGCAACAACAGAAGGTGGAGTGGAGATAGAATCGGTCCCACACGACAAAATATTCACAAGGCATATAGATCCACTCCTAGGATATTCTGATTTCATAGGAAGAGAAGCTGTAAAATTCATGAAGTTGGACCAGGATATAGGAAAACAATTCATGCAGATATTGGGCGTTCTTTACGAAATATTCAATGAAGAGGATTGCGAACTCGTGGAAATAAATCCCCTGGTAATAACTGGTGAAGGAAAACTCGTGGCTGCGGATTCAAAGGTCATTATAGACAGTGATTCCCTGTACCGTCACAAGGACTTCTCAGTTACCGATCCTGAAAAGACCCCTCTTGAGCTGGAGGCTCAGTCAAAGGGTTATGCCTTCATTGAACTGGATGGTAACATAGGTGTAATCGCTAATGGTGCGGGTTTAACAATGGCCACACTGGACGCACTGACACTTCACAAGGGAAAGCCAAGAAATTTCTTGGACCTTGGTGGAACTGACAATTCGGATATAGTGGCAAACGCGTTCGATCTTGTGCTTAAAGCAAAGCCGACAGCTATACTGGTGAATATATTCGGAGGAGTTACAAAATGTGATACAGTGGCCAATGGTATTGTAATGGCAAAGAATAAATTTTCAATAAAACAGCCAATAGTGGTGAGACTTAGTGGGGTCAGAGATGAAGAGGGGAGAAAAATTTTGAAAGATAACGGAATCGATTCATTCCCAACCATGATGGAAGCCATAGAAAGAGTGGTAAAACTAGCAGGAGGTAATTAAAATGAGTGTATATGTGAATGAGAATACAAAGGTAATAGTTCAGGGAATAACAGGTCATCAGGGATCATTTCATACTGGGGAAATGCTGGCCTACGGAACAAAGGTAGTTGCTGGAATTTCTCCCACAAAGGATGGAACAAAATTCATGGATAAGGTTCCAATTGTAGCATCCGTAAGGGATTCTCTACAGTTCGAGCCAGATGCCACAATGATAAGTGTACCGGCACCCTTTGTTAAGGATGCTGCATTTGAGGCCATAGATGCGGGTTTAAAAATAATATACATTCTTACGGAGCACGTTCCTTTCCACGATTCTCTTGAAATAGTTTTGAATGCAAAGAGAAAGGGTGCAGTTGTTTTTGGCCCGAACGGACCTGGAATAACTTCTGTTGGAAAGTGTAAAATCGGTATAATGCCCAATAAAATATTCAGGAAAGGGAATGTTGCAATTGCATCAAGAAGCGGAACCCTAACTTATGAAATCGTAGATGCAGTTACAAAGAGCGGCAGAGGTGAGAGCACAGTTATAGGACTGGGTGGAGACCCTGTTGTTGGCCTTAATTACATAGACGTACTCGAGCAGTTTGAAAAGGATCCTGACACCGAGCAAATTGTTTTGGTGGGAGAGATAGGGGGAAGCAATGAGGAACTTGCCGCGCAGTACATTAAGAAACACGTGACGAAGAAGGTAGTTGCTTACATAACCGGAAGAAGTGCCCCACCAGGAAAGAGGATGGGTCACGCAGGTGCAATTATAGAAAAGGGTGTCGGAACAGCCGAATCCAAGATAAAGGCATTCAACGAGGCTGGAGTAAAGGTTGCAGATTATCCGGATGATGTACCTTCTCTACTGGATTAGGTGTAAACATGTTCAAGAAAGATCTAATTTCAATTCGTGATCTTGGGGATGATTTCCCTGAGGTTATAAATCTCGCAATGAGATTGAAGAGAGATCGCTACACTCAAAGAGAATCAGTAAGGGGAAGAACAATTGGGATGATCTTTGAAAAATCCTCCACAAGGACCAGGGTCTCATTGGAAACTGCAATATTCCAATTGGGAGGACATGGAATATTTCTGAATCCAAATGACATGCAGATGGGTAGAGGGGAAACCGTGTCGGATACAGCTCATGTTTTATCGGGGATGCTGGATCTCATCACTTACCGCGCCTTTAGTCATCAAAACGTTCTGGATCTGGCAAGAAACTCATCCGTACCTGTTATTAACGCTCTGGACGATCAGGAACATCCATTACAACTTATAGCAGATTATCTTACCATAGCAGAGAAAAAGAATAGAATTTCAGGACTCAAATTCGCTTATGTCGGTGATGGAAATAACATGGCCAATTCCATCATGCTGGCTTCAGCAATGGCAGGAAGCGATGTGTCAATTGCAACTCCAAAAGGATATGAACCAAAGAAGGAATATGTGGAATCGGCAAGGGAAATATCCAAAAAGAACGGAACAAAAGTGGAAATAACAAATGATCCCATAACTGCTGTCACAGATGCAGACATAGTTTATACGGATGTATGGGTCTCAATGGGAGAAGAAAAGCAGAAAGAAGAGAAGGAGAAGGTTTTCAGGTCATTTCAGGTCAATTCCGATCTGGTTTCACATGCAAAGAAGGATTACATATTTATGCACTGTCTTCCGGCGCATAGGGGTCTTGAAGTGACCGATGAAGTTGCGGACAGTATAAACAGTGTAATATTCCAGGAAGCTGAAAACAGGTTGCATAGCGCAAAGGCTGCAATTGTATATCTTCTGGAGAATTGAGAGATATACAATTTTTATTTATTCAATTAAAAACTTTTAAATTTCAAGGTTTTAACTTCAAAATTTATTTTCTGGTGTTTTGAAAGATCCCTTAATTAAATTTTCAAGTTAGTTAAGAATATAGAAATGAAGATAAATTATATAATACTTTACTTCTAATAAAAAGTATTGAAACTCCGAGCAAACAATACTTCTTCACTGCCGACCAGGTTATTAGGTATTACGCAGATTCATGGTGTCGAAAATCGCCTTCACAAAAATATGATGAATCTAAAAAATAGCGTAGCCCGGTTGCTTACCTCATTAAAATTTATAGTTCATTAAACTTTATTAGATAGTATCCCGAATTTTGTGTAAGAACAAATGAAATGACTCCATCAACAATGGATAAATTTCATGAAACATAAAAGGATGCCTCCTAAGAACAACCCAAGGAGGCAATGAATAATGGAAGAGTTTGATAAAAAGATATC
>NZ_JBLSDF010000007.1:0-50394 GCF_052315355.1 Cuniculiplasma thermophilum | reverse complement strand
CGGAAGAGAGTGCAATGAAGATCATTTATCTGAGAGCAGCAGAGATAAATGACAAATGGTCTATGAGATCATTGAGAGGATATTATAAATGCATTGATGAGATTAAGGAAATGTTCCAAAGGAGGTATCCTTTATAAATAAACAACATTTGGGAAACTGTTATACTTATTATCAAACGATTTTTAGATAGAAGAAACCTTTACAATCTCATTTGGTTTTTTTATCTTCGAAAATAAGGGACATTAAGCGGGAATATTCCTCCACAATTTCCTTCCCTTTATCCGTCAGTTCAATAGACTTTCCTGGGCCTGTTAATGTGAGGATATCTTTTATCTTAATCAAATCTTTATCTGCCAGTTTGTCTAGGTGGTTGCTAAGACTTCCTTTACCAATTCCAAGTGTAGTTTGAAGTTCATAAAATCTCATTCTTCCATTAACCTTCAACATAATTAAAATTAAGAGTCTCTGAGATGATCTCAACACAGGTTCACCCAGCTGAGAAGATAATCTTTCAAGAATTATTTCCCGGTCTTCTTTTTCAATCCTCTCATTCATGAGGTCTCAGCTCCACCGGTGCGGTATAGAATGAATACATCCCTGCAAATATCCACCCCATTTCCGTTGGTGCCCACAGAATCTGAATTGCCATAAGTGGAAATACGGCAGGATGAAACAAGGCAAAAATAAGGGTTGAAGACAGACTGCTAAACATGTAACTAAAGGATGCAACATATCCTTCCAGGGGAATTCTTCCAAGAGAAACTTTGAGAGTTAAAAGTAGAAAAAAGGAAATCATTAGTAGAAGCATATAAAATATAATGTAAGATAAAAAAATTGGCATAGCATTTATCAGGTAAATAATGGCAATTGAATAAGCCGATATGAAGATGACATTAAACCAGCGATATAAATTTGCCCATAATTTAATCCGCTTGATATGGAATATATTTTCCAGTTCCTTAGACCTCGAGGACCTCGAAAAAGCCATAAATGTAAAATAAGTTGCGGCAAGAAGAACTGCTGTAAACCCAAGAGCTTCCACGATATCTCCTAAAACGCTGTCTTGGAGATTTATAAATAAAAGTGGAGAGAGAAAAATAAAGTAAAAAATGGCTATGGCCCATATGGAATAGTATATACCATAAGCCCTTTTAATTGAATACCGAAACATGGATATGGATTTTATCTGAATATCCCTAAGAAAGTTTTCAATATTATCTTCACTCAAATTTGTCTCGCCTCCTCCATAGGGGCAGGTCTTATCTTTGGTATCAGAAATATGAAAACCCCTGCAAGTGATAACGACCAAACTATTAAACCAGCTGAAAGATAATAAACGTCCAGAATTGGGGAACTTGGATTTGAAAGAATAA
Source organism: Cuniculiplasma thermophilum (assembly GCF_052315355.1). Lineage (NCBI taxonomy): Archaea > Methanobacteriati > Thermoplasmatota > Thermoplasmata > Thermoplasmatales > Cuniculiplasmataceae > Cuniculiplasma > Cuniculiplasma thermophilum. The sequence goes on along the minus strand of NZ_JBLSDF010000007.1, from coordinate 49,021 downwards.
GGTGTGGACTTGATCCAGAGAATGAGTAGTATGACAGATCAATGATCTCGGAAAAGGGATTACCATAGACAAGCCACTTTGGTAACGGAGCACTTATCTGTGAAAAACCAAATATATATGAGAGAATCGTTGTAAGTAGGGAAAGAAGATTGATATTTTTCAGTGAGAAATAGTTGTTTACAACCACAGTCAAAGATCCTGATATGCCGAACATTATAATTCCACCGAGGGCCGAGATGATTAAGGCATAATAGGGGAAGACAGGTGATATTATCCTGCCTGATCTTGCGGTGAAAAGAGTGGTAGAAAGGGTAAGTATTATGCCCCCCAATATTACTGAGGCTATGATAATACCGGAAAGTATTGAAATAAGAAAGTGTTTAAGGGAAAGTTTTGTAAATTTGAATGCAAAATTCAATGATGCGTTAGAATAGTAAAGAGAGTAGGCCACTGTGGTTCCGATGGTGCTGATTGAATAGAGTGCAATTATTGAGAACCAGGTGGAGGTATAATCCAGATCATAAAGATGTGAAGTGGGTTTATATCCAAATAGAAATGCACCCATAATCAACCAGAAAGCCATAAAAACAATTCCCCAAAATATCAGGTTCTTATTTTGAACGATTGATTTGATATAAAAACGTGCTATCATGGGAACTCATCCTCCATCAGATTTTCAAGTGTGTGAATCTGGGAGAGTGGGATGTCACCCTTTCCTGAAGTGATTGAGAATGTTCCGTAGGGAAGAGTTATTGCAGTCAAGGCATTTTCCCTGTTACCCCTATTGAAAAAAAGATGGTTGATGTTTTGTGCATCAAAAGGGCCGTAGAGATGACCATCTATGAGCAAATATAAGTCCCACCCACTTAGGCCACTTACCATATCCAATTCGTGAGTGTTCATTACAATTTCTCCCGAAAATGAATTAAGCCGTTCAAGAAGGATCCTTTTTCTTCTTCTATCCACGCCTTCAAACGGTTCATCGAGGAGTAGTATGTTAGGATTTGACGAAAGCGCCATGATATTGCATAACAATTTAGACTGACCTGTACTTAAGGAATATATCTTCTTTTGAAGTATATCATCTATGGAAAAGTCATTTATGTTTTTTAGAAAATTCCCGACCTCTGAACCTGTAATCTCAGAATAGAGATTTATCAGATCCCAAATCTTCAGGTTTAACAATTTGTAAACTTCTGAAAGATTTGTTGCAACCCCATCCATATTCCTTACCTTTCTGACATCCCTGCCATTAACTTTCACATACCCATCAGTGATATTCATCAATCCAAGACATGCTCTCAGAAGTGAAGTTTTTCCAGAGCCGTTAGGCCCAACTATTACAACCTTCCTCTCCTTCAATGAAAAATTTATCCCTTTAAGGACATCCCTTTTATCGCCTCTAAAATGTGTACAGCTCAATCCACTGATTTCTATCATGAATAGTAATAATTTCAAAATATAAATTAATGGAAAATAGTCCAAAAATTGAACCCTAAACTTTTTGTATGTACCTCTCCATAAAGTCGTGGTATTTCTTCATCTGATTCTCTGTTATGGATGGTTGCGATGATTTTAAAGCTGTTCGTACATCCATATCTGTTATTGGAGAGGGATTGCCAGAATCAACGGCCCTCGAGAAGGCATACTCGGCAGCTGTCCTGCAAACATACTTAATATCAGCAGCTGAAAAGCCCTCTGATATTTTACCCAGCTCCTCATAATTGATGTCCTCACTCAGAACAAGATCTCTGAGGAATATCTGGAAAATCTGAGATCTGGATTTTTCGTCGGGTGGCGGGATAAAAATTCTAGTGTCAAATCTTTCAGGATTAAGCATCGCCTCATCCACATCCCAGGGGTTGTTTGTGGCAGCAATCAATATCACTCTTCCATCGTTCTTCTTTCTGAGATCTGTCATCTGCCTCAGCATTTCAGGAACACCTCTCTTCATATAGGAAGAATTTATTGAGGTCCTCTTAGGTGCCAGCGATTCGAATTCGTCAAAGAATATAATAATTGGAGCATGTTTTAGGGATTCCTCGAAGAGACTTCTTATATTTTTTTCAAATTCCCCAAATCGGCTATCCAGTATGTATGAAGGAGTTACTGTAATCATGGGATAAGAAACTTCATGGGATATTGCCTGGGCAATACTTGTCTTTCCTGTCCCTGGTGGGCCGAATAAAAATATGTTTCTTCCTACAATTCCGTACTTCTTTGCAAGATCCGGCCTTTCTCTTGCCTTTATTACCTGACGTATTATTGTTTCTTTTACCTGATCCAGACCAGCGATATCGTCGAATGAAGTTTCGTATATAGTTGGATGAAGGTCCACAATGAATTGGGAATCACCCCCGCCCTTCTGGCTGTTGGCATTACCTATTTTATTATCCACCTGGCCTTTGCTCTTTAAAACTTCACATTTCTCCTTTTCAGATATCTTTTTTAAAATTTGGTCTCTTCTCTCCAGTGATGTCTCAGCTATTTTTACAAACCTTCGTTTCTGATCAGGATTCATATTTGCTGTTTTTTCAAGGATTTTCTTGGATATCTCAAAAAATATGCTTGAAGCAGATTTTAGATCAGAAGTCTCTAGGGATGAGGCCTTTTCGATCATAATCTGAATTTCTGCTGAAAATTCACGCTCTTCTTCAAGATTCATATTTTCGAATACTCTTTTCAAAAATAAAATTATGCTTCATTTTATTAGGAATTTTCTTTATTATCTTCAATAGTCTTTATTTTCTCCCTTAGCCTTTTTTCCATTTCTTCAATATCTTTTGCAGCTTCCGAGGGCTCTTGGGGCTTATCTTCCTTCATTGTTTCCGGAACATTCTGGCCAATATCTTCCAACAGACCTCCAAATAGATCACCTACCCTCTCACTCTCATCGATGGCTCTGTTCAGCTCACTTTCCATCTGACTCATCCATGCAGGATTTATCTGACCCTTTGACATTGTTTTAACGAAGCTTTTCATTGCATCTGAAAAACTACCCATCAGGGATGATTGATCTTTCATCATTTCCATATCTTCTACAACAAGTATAAATGATCTGATTTTTGCAGCCTGATCCCTCAGTGATTTGGCCTTCTCACCAAACATTTTACTGAGACTTGAATTTCCAATGTCAGCGGCTTCTTTTGATTTTGCCTCATACCTCTCTGCAAGGGAATCACATTGCTTTGCGTGATTCTCAGACTTCTTTTTCAACATCCTTATATTCATCTGTGTCTCTATTTCCAGTTCCTCTTTGGACTTTCTATTCAAGAGACTCATGATAACATCACATCCCCATCCTCTTCCTCCTTTTCATCCTCAGCCTTCTTCTCTTCAACCTTTTTTATTTCATCCTCTTCAGGGATACGTATATCAGTTGCGTGGCCATCCTTCATTATATCGAGATATACATCTATTGAATCAAGATCTCTTTCTATTTCCTTAGAGCTGACCATATCGTTCTTCGTCTGTTCTTTTATGATATCCATAACCTTCCTATTCTTTACTATGGAATCAATTTTCTTTATGAATTTGCTACCGTTTGAAATATCCTGAAGGGCGTATATTGTGGATAAAAATTTGTAACGTAAATGCAGATCTGAAAACCTCTTTTCCGATACCGTAAGTTGATCCCTGGCCCTTTCAAGTTTAATTTTTGCCATTTCATCAGTCTCAGCGGAAAGTTTGGTAATTTCATTCCTAATATCTTTAATTTTATCTGATTCTGAACCCATCATAACGTATGTATCCTGCATTGTCTTATTTAGTAATTTCATCCCTTTCTTTCCAATATATTTTTTAGAACCAAATTGCCCCCAGAGGTTGGCTATGCCTAGTGTCCATTCTTTTTTGAAATCTGTTCCTGGAGAGTTTTTCATCATTTTTCTTATAATATCTTCCACATCGGATGCCATAGATTTACCTCAGTTATTTGCAAATTTTTCCTTCCATTCCATATATTTATTGAGGGTCAAACGATCGGACACAGGCTTAACTTTTGAAAGCGCATAATCGAAATCCTCTTGTAATAAGTCTGAAATTTTGTATTTTATCCCGTTTCCACCCTCGGATACAAAAGAGTCAACCCGGTCAATCAGGTCTTTATTTGTTCTTCTCAACATATTTCTAATAGCTTCTGAACATGCATAATAAAGGTCACGACCGGAAAATCCGTTTGTCGACGCTGCTATTTTAGAGAGGTCTGCCCTTACCCTGTAACCCTTCATTTCTGTATTAATTCTAAGGATCTTCTCTCTGGTTTCCTGGTCTGGGAGACCTATGAATATTTTCTTCTCAAACCTTGAAAGAATAGCCTGATCTAGGTCCCAAGGGACATTAGTGGCAGCTACAGTCATCACAAATTGATCACCAGTGCCAAAACCGTCCAGCTGACCCAAAAACTGTTGAAGTATTGAACCTGAATTTTTGCTTCCATCATCACGCTTTCTAACCAGGGATTCGATCTCATCAAGGAATACGACTGATGGAGATCTTTCTCTTGCCACATCATAAAGGGTGCTCACAATACGTTCAGAATCACCAACATACCTGGAAAGAAGTTCTGATATTGTTACATTAAAGAAAGTGGCGCCTATGTTTGTACTTATTGCCTTTGCAATTGTTGTCTTGCCAGTACCTGGTGGTCCAAAAAGCAGAATATTTCTTAATTTTGGAACTTTTACATCTTTACTTGGAGTAGCCATTGCAAAGAAAACCGCTTCCTTTATGGTTGCCTTTTCCTCATCCAGGCCACCAATTTCATCCCATCTCACGTTAGATTTCGAAATAAGTGCCTCAATTCTTGACCTGAATTCACCCTCCATTTTGCCGATTAGACCACTATTTCCACCATTGATTTGCGAAGAGTTTCCTTTCTTTGTTGTCACGCCTGATCTTAAATTCTTTTTCCTGGTTTCCCATTCATTAACAAGGTCTATATATCGTTTAGAATCACCCTTGTCAATCTTTGCTAATAGTTTTAAATTGCCAATTATTGAATCCACATACATTGATGCTTTTTCGTTATTACCCTTCGATTCTGCATCTTCTTCCTTGGAGATATCCTCTGTGAGAACCTTTTTAATGTTCTCTATGGTCAGATAATTGGCATCCATCTAAATCACTCATTCTCTTCCTTTGAGTCCTTTTCTTCCTGTCTTGTTGATTCTTGCTTACTTCTGCCTGGTGAAAGGTTTTCTTTACTTTTGTCCATCTCCCGGAAGATTTCCATATATTTGTTCTCCTCATCTTTCTCATCGTCGTCCAGTGAAGATACGTCGTCAATACTGGAAAGTAGAGATTCGCGCTTCCTCTCATTTAATTTCTCTACGGACTTACTCTGTAAAAGTATATCCTTTACCTTTGCTGGATCCATCCTGTTTATGATCTTCTCTGTGGGATCTACGCTTGTAGTTTTGGCCCTTTTGACTTCGTTCAGAATCCTAACGGTGTCACGATAGGATTTCATCCTCTTGTCAATGCCCGCAATATCCTTTTCAATTGATTCCAGTTCATGAGCAATGTTCCTTCTCCTTGAATCGGAAGATTCCACGCCCTCCTTGAAAAGCTGATCGTACTTCGTCTTTTTTCTATCTCTTTCCTTTTCGAGTATTGTTAGATTTGATTCGGCCTCTATGATCAACTTGTCCAGAGCTTCTGGAGACATAGAATCAATATCTCCATCCTTATTCCTATTAAGAATTTTCATCCTGATCACTTTAATAAGGTTAAATTAGATATAAAATTTTACCTATCAGCCTTTCAAATAACCTATTACAAAACCCACTATGAATAGTATTAGACTTATGCTTATAGCTCCTAGATCGTGGAATGGTATAACCTGCTCTATATTGTGCAACACGTTAGTTATGTGACTCACCACATTGTTTTCAAAGGTTTGTAGGGAAGCCTTTGGAAGAACAGAATAATTGATATATTCACCTAGTAATACTGCAAGAACGATTAGAATCACTGACCAAACACCCTTTTTAATACCAAGTCCAAATAGTAATCCATCTACGAAAATCAAGGCAAGTTCAACCAGAGGGTTTGAAAGTATGGAGGATATGTCCATGAATTATCATGTTACATTAGAATAAAAATTTTGTGATACAAAGGAATCCAAAAGTATTTTATCCGGAACTTTGTTTTTTAACTCATAATAAAAATTTGATTAAAGATATTTCTTAAAAATGCTTAAGAGAAGCAAATGAAATTTTAGTTTATTCTATTTTCAGCGTTTTGATTCCTTTTATCGGGGTTTTGATTACAAGAACTCCGTTTGAATATTTGGCTGAAACTGGCTGTTCCATATCTATGTCAACCGGAAGCTTTATAGATTTGAAGATTTTAGTTGGTCTCTGATCCAAATAAACATTTGTTTGGTCTTCTTCTTTTCTACTTGCTGATATTTCAATTGAGTATTTGTTCGCTGTCACCTTTATGTCTTTTTTTTCAAATCCAGGCATATCAGCTTCAATTACAAGTTCTCCTCCGGACTCATACATTTTTACAGGAGGATAGAGAAATGTCAGTACTTCTTTAGCCCTTTCATTCACATTTCTCATAAATTCGTCTGCCATAAATCTTAAGGGTCCATACACGGTTGTCATATCTCTCTATCCCTATGACTTATTTAAATATTTTTTAGTTTTGTTTCAAATTAATCTTTCCTCGTTGATTTCAGATAAAACTTGAGTAAATAACATGCTGATTCTTTCCATAACCCTATTGTAGTTTTCATCCCTCTTGTTTGCAGGTATTTTATCCATTAATGGTTCGATTATTTTTTTCCGCATTTCATCTTCGAGCATCCATTGTATTCCCATTTTAAAACGCTTCTGTCCGATTCTATTGTTGTCCCGTAAATATTTACCGTGATTGAAAATTAGTTCGATCAAAGCTTTATATGAATCCTTGTCTTTGACTGAGGTGCCTACAACCTGTCTATGGAACTGCCTATCATCGTCCATAGAAAGTGTATCCTCAATATCTTTCATAGCAAAGTATGATCCTTCACGATCCATTTTGTTTATTACAAATAGATCTGCTATCTCCATTATTCCTGCCTTTATGGCCTGCACCTGATCTCCTAAACCGGGTCCAAGAACTAGGACAGTGGTGTCTGCAAGATCCATGACATCTAAATCAGCCTGACCAGCTCCTACTGTCTCCACAAGTATAACATCAAAACCGGCAGCATCCAATATAGCTGCAGATCCAATGGAGGATTCTGAAATACCGCCTCTTGCCCCTCTGTTGGCCAGACTTCTCATAAAAATGTTTTTTTGATTAAGGGCATCTTGCATTCTTATACGATTTCCTAAAAGCGATCCTCCCGTATATGGGCTAGAAGCGTCTATGGCTAATATTGCCACCTTATGACCCATGTCTGACATTATGGATGCCACATTCCCTATCAGTGTACTTTTACCAATACCAGGAGGACCTGTAATACCAACAACCTGAGAATTTCCGGTGTGGTTGTACAGGCTTGCCAGCATCTCCTTCTTAATTTCACGATTTGCCCCTTCAGCATAAGATATGGCACGGGCAATGCTCCTTTTGTCCGATTTGAGGATACCGTCGATAAGTGAGTTTAGATCCGCAATGATCACCTTAATTTTTTAGATCTAGCCTCTGTTGCTCTTTTGGTAACATGATCTATTATTACGGATAGAGGAGTTCCTGGACCATAATTACCAGTAATTCCCATAGCCTCTAGGGAAGGCTTGTCCTCATCAGGAATTGTTCCACCACCTACGAGTGCAATATCGTCGATATTTCTTTCTTTCATTAGATCAGCGACTTTTTTGAACACTGTCATGTGTGCACCATTGAGAAGGCTCAATGCTACAACATCCACATCCTCATTTACTGCAGTGTCAACCACCTCCTCTGGAGTTGGAAGAAGCCCCGCGTAGAGGACTTCCATACCAGCATCCCTAAAGGCCTTTGCCAGAACAAAAACTCCCCTATCGTGACCATCGATTCCTGGTTTAGCAAGCAATATCTTAATTGGTTTTTCTTTAAACAATGACTGGTTCTTTCCATCCTCCATAAATCTCCCTTCCCACATTTGATATTTCTTCAATCGTCGCGTATACTTTTACGGCTTCTATAACATAGGGCATTATATTCTTGTTATCGTCCAGGAATGCATCCCTTAATTCACTAAGAGCCTTCCTGACCTTTTCTTCGTCCCTCTGAGATTTGACCTCCCTGAGTCTTTTTATCTGTATTTCCTCTGCTTCTTTCCCTATCCTAAGGATATTTAATGGTTTTTCGTTCTCCTCTATGTATTTATTAACACCAACCATTACTTCTTTGCCATCCTCTAATCTCTTTTGTCTCTTATAGGACGTTGCTGCTATTTCTCTTTGGATATAACCGCTTTTAACTGCCTCCAGAATACCTCCCATGGATTCTATTTTGTCAAAGTATCTCATAGCTTCTTCTTCCATTTTATTTGTGAGCCATTCCATATAGTATGATCCTCCAAGTGGATCAACAGTATCTGCAACTCCAGTCTCTTCTGCAAGAATTTGCTGTGTTCTTAAAGCAACCTTAACAGCATCCTCAGTTGGTAATGCCATGGCCTCATCGTAAGAATTTGTATGTAAACTCTGAGTTCCTCCCAAAATAGCAGCCATTGCCTCCACAGTTGTACGAATTATGTTGTTCAAGGGCTGTTGCCAGGTAAGGCTGTAACCTGAAGTCTGGGTATGGAACCTTAACATCATTGTCCTGGGATTCTTAGCCCCAAACTTTTCCTTAAGAACTGTGGCCCAAATTCTCCTAGCTGCTCTCATTTTAGCAATTTCTTCAAAGAAATTGATTGATGAATTGAAGAAGAAAGACAACCTTGGAGCAAATTTATCCACATCTAAACCTGCTTTCTGTCCCATTTCCACATAATAAAAGCCGTCAGCCAGTGTAAATGCAAGTTCCTGAACGGCACTAGCACCCGCTTCTCTTATGTGATATCCTGAAATTGAAATATAGTTCCACTTTTTTGCATTTTCTGTGCAGTAGGTCATCATGTCTCTGATGATTCTAAGATGCGCTTCTGGAGGGTAAATCCATTCCTTCTGAGCTATATACTCTTTGAGAATATCTGCCTGAACTGTCCCACCTACACTGTTTAAATCTAATCCTTGTTTTTGAGCTATTGCGAAGTACATAGCTGTCAGAACGTGAGCAGGTGCGTTAATAGTCATAGATGTCGTGACCTTTGATAGATCTATCCCATCAAATATTATCTCCATATCCTTCAATGTTGTTACATTAACTCCGCATTTTCCTATTTCACCGACGGATTTTTTATTATCACAATCGTAGGCGTAAAGCGTTGGCATATCAAAGGCTATACTTAATCCAGTTTCGCCGTGAGCTATCAGATATTTTAACCTTTTATTAGTATCCTCAGGTGAACCGAATCCCGAAAACATCCTCATTGTCCATAATTTTCCCCTATACATATTTGGATAAACTCCACGCGTGAAAGGGTATTCACCAGGTAAACCACTAATTTCGTCCAAATCTTTTGGTAGATCGTTTTCTGTGTAAAGATCCTTAATCCTTATTCCAGAAGAATTTTCATAATCTTTATAACTTGGATTTGTTAATTTTTCCCATTCAGAAAGTGTTCTTTCTCTCCATTTTTTTAACTTTTCATCCTCTTCCTTTTTCATCCTTCCCTGGATTTCTTCTAACTTTTCATGATAATAATTCCGCCTCTGAACCATAATAACATAAGGCAATCAATGAATATATTTTTTAGGAAAGTTTTTAATGCTTTGTTTAACTTTAAGTTTCCATATGTATTCCAGTTCCTATTAAATTCATTGAATTAGATTCGCAATATTTTTATCATAACTTCCACATTCACCTCAAAGTCTCTTCCCTTGTTAAACCAATAACTATGAAATATGAAATAATTTCTTCCTAATTGCATATGGATATCACACAATTGACCTATTTCTTCATATACTTAGATTCCCCCTCTGGAATCAGTATATAGTTCATGATTCCGTAATGTTTATCCAGTATACCAGCTTTGCCTTTTGGATCATGATTGGAGGGACTTAAAATTCTATAAGATCATAAGATCCCATCCCATATTTGATAATCTTTCTCTGAATGAACATATCGCTTTTGCATTCAGATAATGATGAGGAAAAACTAGTAATTTAGCGAGCGAGATCCTGTAATGGTTTTCTTTTTATATCACTTTGACCGCCTTACTTTAGATGATTTGACCGTAGATGAACTCCGCCATAACTTTTACAATTGCGTTTCACCTATTTTCCTTTTCTAGATCAAAATGATGAAGATAATTCTAATGAGATGTGAATTCATTTCTTTCTCTAATTACCTATGTGAATAGGAGTGGATCATTTTCAAAATACAATATATCTCTTTTATGAGAACTTCATAGGAGAAAAGAATCACGAAGAAAGATGAGTGTTTTATGAAGAAATTATAATGTGTTTACCAAATTTTGGAAATCCCACCTGAATTATCTTCATCAATAAGATCCCTATCTAATCCGAGATTATAAATATTTATTTAATGACGCAAACTTGATAAATTATGTGAGGTTAATTTTCCCAAAAATAAGAGCGCAAAATAATAAATGAATGAAGTCTTACACTATTTTTTACTACTTTCTTGTATCATGGAAAAATTCTCAATTACTGCTTTTCGTATGTTATCTTTAAAATTGGCTTTTAAAAATCTAGATGCATGGGACTTTAGTTGGAAAAATGTGTCTTCATTATATCCCGATAGAAATCTTGTGATTAATTCCTTTGCCTCATTTTCGTTATCATAAAGATATGTCTCAGGAATAATCTCAGGAACTCCTCCAGAATTGTGAGCGATAGGAACTACGCCGTAGGCCATTGCTTCCATTAATACTATTCCAGCAGATTCTGAGATGGATGGGTGAATTAATATTTTGGCCTTTCGTAAAAGTTTCTTTTTCTCCTCCTCAGTTGCATCGTATAAAAATGTTGTTCTTGTTAATTTTCCTTCTAAGAAATTAGCATAGACTGCATCATTTTTATATCCCAATATATAATGATGGAAATCCCCTTCAGGCAATAATTGTTCTAACCTTTCAAGGCCTTTTTCCCTATGTATCCTGGATATTGTGATGATTATATTTTCTTTTTCTGATATTTCCACATCAGGCATTTCCGAGATTAAACCTGGGTAAATTACCTTATTGACTCTTGCGCTTTTTATAAGATTATTTTGCATGGTGTAATTGGAGTTGTAAATTGCGATTTTAATGCTATTTTTATTGAAAATGGTAAATTTATTTATAATATATTCTGCCAATTCAATGAAGGCATCAACACGAGAGTTGCTTTCCTTCACTTTTTTGGGAGGAGGTTGTACATACTGAAAATTTCCTGCGTTAGTGCCGTTATAAACAAGATAGCCTCTCTTAATATATGATTGTGAAATTAAATTAGAAATAAATTTGAATAACAAAATATAAGGAAGTTTTACACGATATCTATTTTTTGAGGATATGATATGGGGGGGTTTAATCATCCTTATATCGATAGATGAATCTCCTTTTAAGGCATCGTATATTTCCATGAATACCTTATCTCCCCCAGTCTTAGGTTCATCAAGAAACCATTTTATCAAAATCACCTTAAACCGCTTCTTTTCAGGCATAGATTATGGCATATTGCTCCCATATATAACTTTTCAAATTTAAAAATATTTGACGGTGCTTTTTTGAATGGGAAAAATTTCTTATATTTTTCCAATACCATTGGATTTAACACATAAAAATTGATGTTTAGAATTGTTTTCATCTTCACAAACTATTCAGTCATGTTTAAAAATGAGTATTTGATGCACAACTACTATAAGTTCGTTGAGTGTTACCAGAAGATCATTGATGTGATATTAGGAGACCAATTTACTGGATTTAGAAAATGCGCAGGAGGATTGCTTCGCATCATTGCATAGCACTTAAAACCCTATGCGGGGATCCTAAAAGTTACAAAATCACGATCCTCCGTCCTTTCCATATATCCGATTTTCATCATTTTATTTTCTATTTGCTTTAAAGCATTGCTGGAATAGTTATGTTTATACAACGAAACAACCATAATGTCTTTATTAAGCTTTATCTCATTTAGGGTTTGGTAAGAATTCTTGAATGAAACAAAATCCCAGTTGTTGTACTCCGAATATGAATAGATTGGATAATTTAATATCTTAATAATTACCAACAGAATCATCATTAGCAAACGCTCACGTTTCGTCCTGCAGTTTATCTTGTAGAATTTATCTGTACCCGTACCCCTGATCTTATGGATTTTATTAATTACAACTCTTTTAATATAAGAAAAACCTTTGGCATACCTTTTTTCTCTCGATCCCTTAGATTCTTCATTTTTGAGAAACTTATAAGGTAGATTGATCCATCTAATTCCTCTCGAAACGGCCCTAGCGTTTAACTCGATATCCTCACATGCATTGAGGTCCTTCCACCCACCCAAATTCAACAAGGTTTCCCTTTTAGATATTGACTCAACTATAGTATTATCCTCTAACATATTATCAATTACAAAACTAAGCATTTTGAAATATTCGGGAGAATAAATGGTATCAAGATCTATAGGAAAAATGTAACTAGCGGATGCATTTCTCAATGCAATATCTCTACCTTTTCCTCTTGTGCAATGATTTCGAATAATTCGTAAATTTTTATATCCAAGATCATTCAACTTCTCAAAAGTTCCATCCGTTGAGTAATTATCCACGATAACTATCTCGAATTTCTCAAAGTAGAGACTTAACCCTGATATTATAGATTTGATGCTCTCTTCAACAATATTACAATTATTATAGACAGTTCCAAGCGCGGAAACGGTTTTTTTATTCATACATTTTACACCTCCAACTGCGTTGTAAAATGATGCAACATCAATGAAGTTTATTTAAATTTACTGAGAAATAAACTCGAGTAATTATGAACCACGATATTTCGGATTCTCATAAAAAGTAAAAGAGTACTTAGGATAATTAATTCTTATCAAAAACCTGAATTGTTTGAAATTAAGTCAGATTTTATCAACCAGACAGATGAAATGGAATCACTCTCAATTAGTGGTAGGTTATAAATAGTATAAAAAAATTGGGATATATGGGGTTTTTTAAAAAGGAAAAAGATATAACAAGCAACAAAGACTTAAATACACTGGTTAACGATTTTACTTCATATCTCAAGGAAGAAAATTGGAAAGTTGAAAGTAATGTTGAAGGAGATAAGGCTATAATACAGGCCCAAAAACCTGGGATTCTTAGGGATATTGTAGCTGCTGATAGGGCTTTAACCTTCGTGATTGAAAAAAACCAATCAGGTACTTTACACGTATCTACTGGTGTTGGAAAAAAAGCAAAGAATCTGGCTATAACTGCCATAGAAGTACTTCTTTTATCAGAAATATTTATATTTGTGGATATCCCAGAAATCCTATTTGCGGAAGATATAGAAAAAAACCTATTAAAGCAGCTTGAAGTTATTGCAATGCAGTAAATTTTAAAACCCTTTCATTTGAACAAAAGAATTTAACTACTAAATATCCAATACTAAGTTGCATGAACACATTAAGGCGCCCAACTTCAGAAGGCTTTCTTTATCCATCCGGTAAGGATGAAAGCAACAAAATTTTTAATCAAATGATTGCCGAAATTAATAACCCTATTGAAGAACGAGATCTAATAGGTGCTATTTTACCTCACGGAAATGTAAAAAATTGCGGTCGGATGATTATTGAGGGATTGCGGAACATAGATTTTAATTCACACCGAAATTTTTTAATTTTAGGAACTAACCACAAGAGAAATAATCAATCCAGTTCTTACAGTCAAGGCATTTCCTTTTTGATACACAATGAAGAGGTAAAGATTAATGAAGAATTAATAAAAAAGATCAGCTCAAATCCTTGGCTTATCAAAGATAATTTGAGTCATGAACAGGAGTATTCAATTGAATATATCTTGCCTTATATTAGATTTCTGTCTCATCAAAATTTCTTCATAGTACCTATACTGTCTGGTAGGCAAAGCATAGAAGAAGCCAAAAATCTATCCAGTACAATAGGAATCCTCAGGGACGAATCTTTTCCTATAATTTCATCAAATCTTAATCAATTCGAAGACAGAGAGACAACAGAGAATAAGGATAACGAAATAATAAAGGCTATGCAAAAATTAGATGCGGAAGAATTATTCAAAACCGGAAAAGAGATAAACCATACAGTCTGCAATTTATCTGGAATAGGTGCAATGTTAGAAGCTGCAAGAAAAATGGATGGTAATATCAAAATCCTAAACAAACAAACCCTGTGCTATAACAGCTACGGTGTTGAAAGATGCACTGGATATATCTCCGCAATTGTCTTTAAATAAAAAATTAAGAGGTAATTTTCTCTCTCATCTTTTTACATACCCAACCTTCAGGTCTTACTTCGCTCATTCCCTCAATGGAATTATCGTTCATCAATTTATAGATGAACATCTCCTCCCTGCTATTATGCTCCCTTAATATTTTGTATATCTCATTGGCATATTTTTCGATTTTATCGAACTTACCTTTATCAATATCTGCATGTATCATGCTGAATAATCTCCACAGAGCCGCATGCTCTGTTTGGAATCCAGCTATCTCAAGTCTTAGATTCTGCATCTTTGACATTGCAGGAAAAATGTATTCCTCTTCCTGAAACATATGGTTTTTTAGGTGATTTTCTATTTCGTCAAGAAGATCAAGATCTAATTCACCCTTCTCGATCTGCTCGATAATCTCCCTCATCTTCATTTGTTCAATAATATGATCGTCCTCGAAATCTTTCCTGATCTTCATATCATTAGAATATAATGTTAAGATAAATAACAATAACCTTATATTTCAAGCCATTGTTCTCTATCAGCGTTCCAGTCATCTTAATATAATTCCAACCTTTCAAATCCCTGCATCAGATAGATTCGTAAACTTTTATTACCTCCTTTGCCCACCCATCATATCTCCTAATATATTCCTCCAGACCGCTCTTCTTTGGTGAATGAATGCATTTTAAAAATGATTCCTTATCATTATAATAATAAGGCATTTCCCCCATTGTTTCTTTAAAAATTGGTAATTCATTGAGAACTGGCTGGGTGTTAAGAAGCATTGCTTCCATTGGGGGATACCCCTGGCCTTCATTAATTGTATTGAAAACAAAATAATCAGCAAATTTCATGTAATCTGCAACAGTTGTTCCATCTCTATACCCAAAATAAACAACATTTTCAGGTTTATTTTTTATGCATTCCTCATAGTATTTTTTATATGTCACACCACCTATATGGTAAAGTGTAACGTTTTCTACACCTCTTACGTAGTCATAAAGTACATCGAATTTCTTCCTCACACCAAATTCTCCCAGTGTAAAAAGATGTATTTTTCCGTCATCAGGATATGGATTCTTTCCTGATGATTTCATCTTCCTCACGGCACTTGGAATTACATATATTTGATCTTCCTTTATGTATGGGAGTAAAGTTTCCTTAACAACGTTTGTTTGTACTATAACCTTTTTATCCCTTATTCTGTTTAGAGCACTGGTGTAAAATTTTTTTAAACCTGGAGATAAATTATATATTTCAGGATATACAAGTGGCATGATATCATGTACGGTAACTATGTTTGTTTTAGAACTTAATAACCAGTGGGACGTTGAATGAACAACCCTAGTGTTGAATTTCTCGAATTTCATGAAAAACTCCTGACTGATCCATCCTCCGACCGGTTTACCGTGTATATGAATTTCCAGCTTTTTAACTGGATGAGGATGAATTCCTATTCCTTCCTTTTGTAGGTCTTCCATTAAATTCATCGAATATCTATATATTCCTTGCATTGTCTTGCTTTGGGCAAATATTAGACTGACTTCCATTTACGGGAAATGTCATAATAATTATTTAGAGTATAGTATTGCAATTTGAAATAAATTGTGGACCCATTACACTTAATTGTAATAGCCTTGAAGAGACACCAAAATTCGAAAAATAATTATGCACGTTTACATAACAAGGCCCATGGAAAAATACAATTCTTCCAAATTTATCAAGTTCAAGAATGTTTCTTCCTATTTTTTCTTAATTTCCGTTTTAATAATATCGCTCCTTCTTATTTTTGGTCTTTTAGTTCCTCTACTTATCTATCCTGAGTATTTTCTCCATAATTTTCTATACTTTTTCCCCTATCCAATAATTGTAGCCTTCTTCATCCTCTATAGGTTTTCAATTTACAGGAGGATGGCCACTATAGAATTATTCGATGATAGAATCATAATTGAAAGAAATCAAAATAAAACAACCGTACTTATTAAAAATATCAAAAGCATTCAAATGGAATCTACAATTCAAAGGAATCTGATAGTAATAACTACAAAAAATGATTTGAAGATAGGATTATTCAACAGAAATATTAGAGAGAAAAAAACAGATCTATTTTCTGTTCTGTCTTCCAATTTAAAGAACACGCAAAATTAAATAATCATTTTTCCAACATATGAATTATGAAGCTTTCAATGATATCTATCCTACAAAATGGCCAAAGACTAAGAAATACAATTTTCTAAATCTTTAAAGTTTATAAGCTATAATATTTTTAGTGTATGGACATATGCCATACATAGTGTCAATAATATTTAAATACACCTTTGAATATAGAGTATTGGTGTTTCCATGATATCGGACTCGAAAGACATCAAGATAACTTTGCGGATTTCCGAAGATGATCTTGATGAGATTGATGATTTTTTGGAGAATAATCCCAGACATGGTAGTAGATCTGAATTCTTAAGAAATTGCGCACTTAACTATATAACTAATAAAAATTCAAGAAATAGAAGTGGAAATTCTAATTCTGTTATACTATCCAGAAAGCAGAAGGAACTTATTGAAAAAATGGTAGATATGGGTTACTATTCGGGGGAAGAAGAGGCCATTAAGTCCATAATTGAATATGTTTTTGACAATGGAATGATCAAGACGATCTTTGAAGATAGAATTAACAAGTATGGACAGATTGAAAAGTCTCTTTTCAGAAATATAAAAGATGAGGAAGAAAGAGTGAAAAGAAGCAGGAGTGTGGAATTTGATGAATGATTTAAAAATGGATGAAGGGTATTTGGAAATTGCTAAGGAAAGAAGTGCATCATTTTTTGATGTATATAACAGCTACGCGATAGTTCTGATTGGTAATTGCATGGAATCTACGATGAAAAGGTTAATTCCGGAGATTCAAAAATCTAATTTGAATGCAAGAGTTGGAGTGTATGTGATATCTGAAGAAGAAAATGAGACAAAAATAACCATAGAAGATCTAAGGAATATGGATTTCTTTAAATATAACCAGAATGAAACAAAATTATACAGCAAAGAATTCTTGGAGATAACAGACGAAAATGGAAACGCTGAGATGGATGATGAAGCTGTCAGGATTTCCAATCCCGACATAAGATTCTTGAAGTTCAGAGCTCTGGTTACTGACGAGGATAAAAGAAGGGGGGCAGAAATTGCTGCCGGATATATAGATGCATCATGGAGCGTCATATTAATCAGTGACACATCTGAGGGTTTTGCCTTAGACATGCATTCTACTTTAATATCCAAAATACCAGAAGCATTTTCAAAATCTGTCTCCATAACCTTTAGGGGATCAAAATATGCAAGACTTGGTTTTCAGGAAGTTTCAGAGCTGAAGCACATCCAGGATAAGTCTAAAAAATTCATAACTATAAAGGGAACAAATCTGGTAACTGATGATTCGGTACTACTCAAAACCGACAGAAAAGATATTGACGATAAAATTGTAGAGGAAGTGAGAAAAGTATTTTCCAGCCGTCCAAGTATCCATTAAAAATTAACAATTTTTATCTAATTATAGATTTTCTAACTTCCTGTAAGGACATTGTCCGGTCACAGTAATGGCACCTAAACACTTCTTCGTGATCACCTTTTTCCTTCGTAAATACTGACTGCACAGGTTCCTTAGAATTAGTTACACAATTCTGATTTGAGCATTTTATAACTCCCACAACCTTGTCTGGTATTTCGACATTGAATTTTTCCTTGATTTGATAGTTGGAAATCACATTAATTGTGGCTTTCGGTGAAACCAGACTTATCTTGTCAAGTTCCTTCTTGGCAAGCTTCTTTCTCTCTATTTTCACTATATCCTTTGTTCCAACTTTGCCACTCTGTACATTCATAAGAAGACTGACAGTCATACCGTCCCTGCCGGTTATCTTCAGCACATCCAGTACATCTAAGGAGCTTCCTGGAGATATGTGGTCAATTACAATTCCGTCCCCTATTTTGTTTATTTTTAGAATCTTATCATCCGACATTTCATCTCACCCCTAAAATCATGCTTATTATTGCCATCCTTACAAATACACCATTGGCAGCCTCCTTGAAATAGAATGCCCTTGGATCATTATCAACTTCGGGACTTATTTCATCAACTCTTGGAAGGGGATGCATTATTATTGCCTCCTTTTTCATCTTCCCCACTGTGCCTAAATCGAAAGAATAAGAGCCGATTACTTTTGAATAGTCATTAAGGTCCACAAACCTCTCCTTTTGAATTCTTGTAACATAAAATACATCACTTTCACTCAATACACTTTCAAGTTCAACATTTTTCTTTATTCCATTTTCTTTCCTTATAGCTGAAAGCACGTGGTCAGGCATCTGCAAAATCTCAGGTGACACAAGATTTATGGTATTGTCAAATCTTGATAGTGCCTTTATTAGAGAGTGTACCGTTCGTCCATACTTCAGGTCACCTACAAGACTAACATTCAGATTCTCAATCCTACCGAATTTTTCCCAAATGGTGAACAGATCCAGAAGAGTCTGAGTCGGATGCTGTCCCGATCCGTCACCACCATTAATTACTGGCACTGAGGAAAATTCAGAAGCCAATCTGGCAGCACCTTCCATTGGATGCCTCATAACAACGACATCAGAATATGATGATGCCATTCTTAATGTATCCGCTATGGTTTCTCCCTTTGATGTAGAACTGGATTTTGGTTCAGACACTGTAATTACACTACCACCAAGCCTGTGCATTGCGCTCTCAAATGAAAGCCTGGTTCTGGTACTAGGCTCGAAAAAGAGGGTTGACAATATTCTTCCATCTAGCTCCTTAATGTTTTCTCCTTTTCTTAGACGTTCTTTATATTCTGATGCCAGACCGAATATCTTAAAAAAATCATCGGTTTCAACGTCATCTATATTTACAAGACTCTTTCCTTTAAGCATTAAAAATTCTGATGTTTCATCAATATTTAAACATATGGAATAAAATTAATTTTTCGAGAAGTCATAAAATATTATTTCAATGAATATTGTGCACCACTCTTTTTAATAAAACAACTGATGAAGGCAGTATGCATCAATCCAGTTGAAGAGGGCCTGGTTGCATTTTCTCTGACAAGAATTTCTCTCTTTATGATCTCATCCGTTTCAAGGTGCAAAAAACCATTTTTCTCATATTCAAGAACAGTTTTCTCCACCTGATCGAAATTCGGAAGATATGTGACTACTCTACCACCGGGGATCAGATACTTTTTTTGATTTGCTATATTTAACCAAGGCTCAGGCAAATCAAGAAAAACACAATCAAAGGTCTTTCCCATTCCGTCAAAATCCTCAAATTTCTGATGAATTATATCCACATCTTTTCCAGTAAATAAATTCACATTTTTTCTTGTTATTTCGATGGATTCCAGGTTATGATCAATACCAAGGTACGAGCCTTTTTCTGATAAATTCTGAACTATCATGGATGTGAGAGCGCCGGAACCTGTTCCACTTTCAAGGACACTGCTGTCAGGCCTCATATCTGCATACATAATCATAACAGCTGCATCTCTTGGATCTATAATTTGAGCGCCTCTTTTAGCCACGCTTCTTAAAACAGAGGGGGATGGCCGAATGGCAATGTAACTATTCTTTTCTATTTTCACTTCACTTCCATCAGAAATCATCATTCCAGGTGAAATGTCCAGATCCCTTTTTTCTCCCAATATTTTATGATTCTCCTCATTGAGAATCATACTGTTTGATATCTTATTGAACAATATCTTCATCTATATCCCCCATAGAAACCAATCAGAACATCGGAGACATTATTTCCAGTTTGACCAGTGTCAATTGCTGTGCCGCATTCCAGTGCAAGACCAGCAGTGTTACTTGCTTCAACATAATTATCAATAACTTTAAGGTCCACTGATTCCCTAAGATTTTCATCCACAATGAAACCTGCTAAACTACTATTACCATCAGCTCCATCCGTTGCGAATGATAAAAAAGAAAAAATTTCGTTTGGAAAAGATTCCTTTATAATAAGTGCTGAAAGATATGTGTTTCTACCGCCCCTTCCATTGCCTGTGACCGTAGCAGTGCTTTCTCCGTGGCCAGTAAACCAAAACGGGCCTTTTATTTCTGAGTACTTTTTTCTGAGTGTTTTCATCAGAATTGGAGCCAATTCCCTGACATTCCCTTTTAAAATTTCCCCAAAATCAACCTTAGGAAACTCAGTTTCGACCATATCAATAAGTTTTTTTGAATACAATGATCCGGAAAGTATTATAGAATAATCTGGTAATTGGATCTCGTTTTTTATTTCTGGAGGTGAGTCTTTCCATATATCACCCAGATAATCCTTTAATTCCTGTGGTACATCCGCATGAGTTTTGGACGGATAGAAGGGGTTTGACCCTATTATGGCTATTTCATCCCCAGGAACATCAGATATGGCCATGATCTTAACTTTCTTGTATTTCGTAAGCCCAAGAGTTTTTCCGCATTTTACCTTTGACAACCTGCATCTTACCTCATTAATAACATTAATTGGGTAATCGTCCCTGATTAATCTCTTCATGATTTCCAGATACTTATCCTGCGATACATTATCTGCCGGAACCTCAAATAAAGATGATGTCCCACCTGATAATAAAAATAGTAGGCCATCAGATTCATCTCCCATAAGAGTTTCAAGAATAGATTTCGAAGAGCCGAATGTTTCATTACCTGGGTAAGGGTGGTTCCCATGATAGTTCTTAAAACCCTTTGGTTCACCTGATCCAACGGGAGAAAGGCATATGGTATGAGTTGCCCCAGATACCACTTGACTATCCAAGCCATGGCACATTTTGAAAGATGCTTTGCCCATTGCAACGATTGAATAAGAGGAAGTTTTAGTTACGAAATTTGAAATTTCCTTACCTTTTTTTGAAATAATTACCTCTGGACTTAGTGATTCAATACTTTTTAGAATTATATTTTCAATGATCTTTCTTCTTTCAGAATATTCCGGTATCATCCTTTTCTTATTCAAGAGGACTATATGACAATTTAGATTTTTGATCCTGCTGGACTTTGCTAAACCCTATTTAAAATAAGAAAATACAAGAATTTGATTCAAAAAATTTGATTTACTAAGTCGTAATGATTCATCCATACTACTACACATTATTTTTATTTTAGGATTCATTTTCAGATTGTGACTGATATAAAGGAAATTGTTGAGGGATTTAAAGCGGGCAAACTGGAAGTTATAGACACCAGAGATTTTGACACCTATCTTTCCGGACATGTTCCCGGAACAGTTCTTGCACCATTCTATGAAAGGAGATGGCCAGACGAACTTGCAGAATATCTTAAAGGAAAAAAGCAGGAGGCAGTTTTCCTTTCTAGGGATGATGAAATTAAGAAAAAGATCAAAAATCTCCTCTCAGAAAGGGGCCTGAATGTAAACGTAATTAATTATGACGAATTTAAAAAGGCAGGAAATTTCAATGAGGCAACTATGGAAAACCTGTCTGCAGAAAAATTTTCTGAAGAAATTGATAATTACACAGTCATAGATGTGAGAGAACCATATGAGTGGTCTAGTGGTTATATAGATGGGGCGGAACTGATTCCCATGGAAGAACTATTCAGAGATTACGGGAAACTGGATAAAAATAAAAAATACGCTGTAGTATGTGAACACGGTAACAGAAGTATTTATGCAGCTATGTTTCTCGCTGACAAGGGATTCAAGGTTGCAAACGTTGAAGGGGGAATGAATGAATTGAGAGGTCGAGGTATAATTTGAATAAATTATGGTGGGTTTAAATATTCAAGATCTTCCAGTATTTTAACTATCTTTTCACGATTTTCATTGCCAGATATTCTTGATGTGGGGGATAGAAAACTCTCAATCAACGCAAACAACCAGGTGATTATAATTAGAAAAAATATTTCCAGAATAAGTATTGAAATTCCAAAAACAAATGAAGGTAAAGTGTAATTAAACGTCAATTCAAATTCCTGAAAAATTATAAATGGGACAAGGGTGATCGAGGCCAGAGTTCCCCGATATGTTATATAAGACCCAAGGCACCAGATTGACATTAAAAAGGCACTTAGAAATATGATTAAAGGGTCAAATGGAGGATAAATGCTTGGTATGTACTTGACCTCCCAGACAATCGTAAGAGTTGAAAAAACCAAAGGAAAAATAAAAAGTTTCATATATTCACCTTATGAATTCTTTAGCCTTTTCCCAGTCTTCTTGAGTTATTTTAAATCTTCCAATGGCCTGAAACAGATCATTTGGATGTTTGATCAAATATTTATGCATCTGAGCGAACTTTTTGACCACGGTCTGTTCATAACCATTAATTGCTGCAGTTTGGATCAAACCACTTTTTACTCTAATATAGAATTGAAGAATTATCTCAAGACTGGAAATCGTTGTGAAAGCAACATCCGGACTCACATTCTTATCATCTTTGAATTTGCTAATCTGTTGAAGGTTAAAATAGGCAGAGGAGAGACCCATAGAGATTTTTGCTTCCTCCACCTTAATGTAAACATACAGTATATCTTTCATCTCATAGCTTCCTGAAAATATTCTTGTTTTCAATTTCTCTGGAAGATTAGTGTATAGAGCTGATGCCCATTTATGTCTGGTCATGTATGAGAAAAATGTATTTTTCCAAGTTTCAATTCTTTCTACTTCTTTAAGGCGTGATGGGCTGTTGGGTTGTGCTTCATTTTTTACATAGGTATATCTAATTCTATCATCTTCGATGGTTTTGCTTACATTTACATCGAGAGTTAAATCATATTTTCTTCTTTCTGATGGATCTATCAACACATGATAAGCTTCATTCAATTGACTTGTCATTAAGGACGAAAGTGTTATATTTTCTCTATTGACATCCGGATGCCACTTTTTGATTGCTTTACGATAAGCTGTTCTTATCTGTTCAGCAGTCGCATCCCTTGGTATGCCAAGCAGAGAATAATAATCCATCATAGATGGATTGCATCAATTTAAATAAATTCTTTTGGTGAAGGCTCAAAATGGGAGACAATCACTTGTGTATATCCTGATACTTTAATGGTAAGACTAAATATGTGGCAAGACATCTATTTTTATGCATGCGGACATCGCTCTTATACACCCGCCAAGTATATATGATTTTAGAGAACGCCATATAAAGTCAGGGCCAATTAGTGATGTTATACCTTCAACCCCAGTATTTGAAATGTACCCTGTTGGATTTATAAGCATGTTAAATCATATTCATAATTATGGATACAGCGGCAGAATCTGTAATGTGGCTGCGAGAATGGTTGATTCTAAGAAATTTGATGTTGAGAAATATATCAAATCAATTGAGACAGATCTTTTTGGGATAGATCTCCACTGGCTTCCCCACGCTCAAGGAGCCATAAGTCTTGCCCGTCTAATTAAGAAGATCAGACCTGATGCCGAAATTTTAATGGGTGGTTTTTCCGCATCCTATTTCTGGAAGGAAATAATGCAAAACCATCCTGAAGTGAATTATGTATTAGTGGGGGATTTTCAGGAGGACAACCTGAGGAGGTTGCTTGATGAGCTATATGGTTCCAGAGATTTATCATCCATTCCAGCACTTGCCTATCGTGAAAATAATACAATCAAGAAGAATCCTGCAAAATATGATGAAAATGTTTTGAAGAATGAAAATCTTGATTATTCGTTCCTTATGAAAAATGCCATAAAATACGCAGATGTAAAAGGCCACATGCCATATAACGATTGGATAAATAATCCAGAAGCAGTAACATTGATCGAACATGGCTGTGAATTTAATTGCGCTTTTTGTGGTGGTTCAAATTTCTCATATAAAAATAATTTTTTTAACTCCAGTCCACTATTTAGAGACACAAAACAGATAGCCAATGAAATATATTCAGCCTATGAAGTCCTTGGGGCCCCAGTTTTCGTCGTTGGAGATATAAACCAGGGAGGGGAAAAGTTTTATAAAACTTTATTCAAGGAGATCAAGTCGATGGGAATAGATGTTCCTCTTCTGACTGAGTATTTTAAGCCACCTTCTCTATCTTATTTGCAAGAATTGGCTAATACTTTTCCAGACTTCACTGCTGAAATTTCTCCTGAATCATCCAATCAAACCATTAGGGAGAAAAACGGTAGGTCCTATTCTAACAATGAACTGGAAAAGAGCATAGAAAATGCAGAAAAACTTGGATGCAAGAAGTTTGACGTTTACTTTACTTTGGGAATAAGCGGTCAAGGCTCGAAGGAGTTGGATGATGATATAGAATATGCTAAAAAGTTAATGATAAAACAAAAGGACAAGCAAATGAAAGTATACACATTCATATCACCTCTAACACCTTTCATTGACCCGGGTTCTTTGATATATGAGATGCCGGAGAAGTATGGCTTTAAGATAACTACAAAAACACTTGCCGGTTACTTCGACCTGCTAGATCAGGGCAAAAGCTGGGTAGATTTTCTGAATTATGAAACCCAATGGATGTCTAAACTCGAAATAGAGAAAAATACATATCGTGCAGAAATTGAGATGATGAAGGCCAGAATAGAAACCGGGCTCATATCCAGAGATGATGGAAATGAAATAATTGAAAATGTAAAAAGATATGCCAATGGGGACGAATATATTCCAAATGCGAAGCTCAATTCCCATTTGTCCTATATAAATAAGGACTTGGAATGGTCAAACAGGCACAAAATAACTAAGACATCAGTACTTGTATATTGGTATTCCAAAATAAACAAAGTTGAAAAGGAATTTGAAAAATTTGTTTAAGATTATGAATAAGCGAAATATTTATAATGAAGAACAAATTTACTTCCGATGACCTACATACCAAATGAAGCCCAGATTCTAATCGACCCCATTGGATATTCCATAGAGAGTTCAAAGAGGAGAAACAGAATGAGACAGGTAAAAGTGAACATAGAAGGAGAAGACATCGAGGAGCTAAGAAAAACTAACGAAAAACTAATAAGGAGCCTAGCAGAACTTCAAAATTATAACAAAATAATGGAAAGAAACTTTGAAAATCAGAAAAAAGCTCTTGGACACGACATAATGAGAGATATGCTTCCTGTCTTAGATAGTCTGGATGCAGGAATTGCGTCAGGTAAAGACGTTTCAACTCTTGAAAGCATTAGGAAAAATCTAATGTCTGTACTTTCTAAATATGGCCTTCGTCAGATTGAGTCCGAGGGAAAAGAGGTAGATTTGAGGCTTCATGAAGTTGTCGGTGTCGTTGATGGAAAAGACAATATTATTGCACGGGAAATCCAAAAAGGATATCTTTTGAATAATGAAGTAATCAGGACATCGAAGGTTATAGCTCAAAGAGGTGAATAAATATGGGAAAAATAATAGGGATAGATCTTGGAACGAGTAACTCAGCTGCTGCAGTGGTTCTTTCAGGAAAACCAACAATCATACCAAGTGCTGAGGGTGTCTCAGTTGGAGGAAAATCATTTCCAAGTTACGTTGCTTTCACAAAAGACGGTCAACTTTTAGTGGGAGAACCTGCTAGGAGGCAGGCTTTGCTGAACCCAGAGGGTACAGTTTATGCCGCTAAGAGAAAAATGGGAACTGACTATAAATTCAAAATTTTTGGAAAAGAATACACGCCCCAGCAGATCTCAGCCTTTATCCTACAGAAAATAAAGAGAGATGCTGAAACATTCTTAGGTGAACCGGTAACGGATGCTGTTATTACTGTGCCTGCCTATTTCGATGATAATCAGAGGCAGGCTACAAAGGATGCAGGAACCATAGCTGGTCTTAATGTTCAGAGAATAATTAATGAGCCGACAGCTGCTTCCCTTGCCTATGGAATTGACAAACAGAATCAATCAATGAAAATACTTGTGTACGACCTTGGAGGAGGTACCCTTGATGTTACTATAATGGATTTTAATGATGGCCTGTTTGAAGTAAAATCCACCTCCGGTGATACCAAATTAGGAGGTACCGATATGGATGAGGCTATCATCAAATACATAGCTGACGAGTTCAAGAAAAAGGAAAATTACGATCTTACAAAAGATCAAAAAGCGTACATTAGATTAAAGGACGCTGCAGAGAAGGCAAAGATAGAACTTTCATCAACACTTGAGACGGAAATAAACATACCTTACATAACAGTTGTTGATGGGGACCCAAAGCACGTACTATTAAGGCTGACCAGAGCAAAACTCGAGGAACTAATTGCTCCCATAGTGGCCCGTTCAAGGATTCCACTGGAAACTGCAATCAAGGAAGCTAAAATTGACAAGAATGGAATAGATAAGATTATTCTTGTAGGTGGACCAACTAGAATACCATACGTGAGAAAATATGTGGAAGATTTCTTTGGCAAAAAGGTTGAAGGTGGCGTTGATCCTATGGAGTGCGTCGCCATAGGTGCCGCCTTACAGGGTGCAGTTTTAGCCGGAGATATTAAGGATATTGTCTTGCTGGATGTAACCCCGTTAACCCTTGGTATCGAAACTTTGGGTGGAGTGTCTACACCCATAATACCTGCAAACACCACAATACCAGTAAAAAAATCCCAAATATTCTCTACAGCCGCTGATATGCAGACTGTGGTAACTATTCACGTGGTTCAGGGGGAGAGGACTATGGCAAAGGATAATGTTTCCCTCGGTCAATTTAACCTTGAAGGTATACCTCCTGCACCCAGAGGAGTACCACAAATAGAGGTTACATTCGATATTGACGCAAGTGGAATCCTTCACGTGACAGCCAAAGATAAAGCAACAAATAAGCAGCAGACCATTTCCATAGAAGCAAAGAATAAGTTGAGCAAGGAAGAAATAGAAAGAATGAAAAAACAGGCAGAGGAATTTGCAGAATCTGATAAAAAGAGAAGAGAAGAAATCGAAAAAATGAATCTGGCCGAAAACATTGCCTATACAGCTGAGAAAACATTGAATGAAAACAAAGACAAAATTGACAAGGAAGATGAAGAATCCACAAGAGACATCATATCAAAACTGAGAGAAGCAATAAAGAATGAGAAGCCTGACGAAGTTGATTCACTTTCAAAGGAACTTGGAGAAAAGATTCAGAAGATTGGTGAAAAACTATACACATCACAGCAGGAGAATACACAGAACAACCAGCAGAGCAGCGATGCATCAGAGGCAACAGGCACAGAAGAGAATAGAGGAGAAGAGACTAACCAGTAGAGGAATGGTAAACCTTGGCCAAAGACTATTATGAAATTCTCGGAGTCCCCAGGGATGCATCTCAGGAGGATATAAAAAAGGCATTCAGGACTCTGGCCAAGAAATGGCACCCCGATGTGAACCCTGACAAAAGGAAGGAGGCCGAGGAGAAGTTCAAGGAGATCGGGGAGGCCTATGAAGTACTGTCGGATGAAAATAAGAGGCGAATATATGATCAGACAGGAAAAGCGGACTTCGGGAACGGCCAGGGAGGATTTAACTGGCAGGACTTTACACATACCTCGGATTTTTCAGATATTTTCGATGAAATATTCAGAAATTTCGGAGGGGGATTCGGAGGTGGTGACTCCTTCTTCGGAGGCAGAAGAAATTCCCAGCTCGATCTATCTGTAGAAATCAGTATAACCATGGCCGAATCCTATAATGGAGTCAAAAAGGAGATAAAGTACAGAAGAACAGTGGATTGTGACGTATGCAATGGAACTGGATACGAAGGCAATGTAAGGAAATGCCCAACGTGCAACGGAACCGGATATGAAAGAATAGCACAGATGCAAGGACCAATTAGATTTGTCAATACCATTGCCTGCAGAACCTGCGGAGGTAGGGGATTTATAGGAGATAAAAAGTGCCACGAATGTCATGGTTCAGGGAAAAAGTCAATTGTAGAAACAAGAACGGTGGATATCCCAGCAGGTATAGATGACGGGGCAAGAATAGTTCTAAGAGGCCTGGGAGATACAGAAAAGAATAACACAGGAGATCTCTACGTTTTTGTGAGAGTAAAACCGGAAAGAGGTGTAAGGAGGGTTGAGAATGATATAGTTGTTCTTAAGGATATTACATTTCCAGATGCAGCACTTGGTGCTGATGAATCCCTGGAGATCTTTGGCCAAAAAATGGACCTCAAAATACCTGCTGGAACTCAGCCCAATGATATCATAAGAATCAGAGGAAAAGGTTTTCCAAGGATTCATGGAACAGGAAGGGGAGATATTCAGGTTAAAATTAACGTTATAGTTCCAAAGAAACTTACGCCAGAACAGAGAGAACTTATAGAAAAGCTTAAGGAAAATCCTGTACAGAAAAAAGGTTGGTTTGGTAAGTAATTTATATTTATTTTCTTGATTAATGAATATATATTGGTAGATTTTAAATAATGGAACGTTCTATATCAATTAATGAATGTTGAAGTTGCATATGACAACTCACCAAGTGCTGTGAAGGCTATTGAATTTGCTAAAAGATTTGGAAAGGTTATTGAAAAAATGACTGTAGTATATGTTAATCCCGGTATAATTAGGACTCCAACGGGTGCAGATACTATTGTTCCAGAGGCGGTGTTCACGGATCAGGAAAAATTTTCAGAAAAGGTTGAAGCCTCTGTAAAGTCTGCAATGGAAAACTCCAATCTAAATTATGAGTTTGTTAAAATCGATGCAACAGGTGATGAAGTTGCTAAAAAGATAGTTGACTACGCGAATGAAAAGGGAATGGATCTTATTATAACTGGAACAAGAAAACTTTCAGGCCTTAGTAAATTTATACTTGGATCCGTGAGCTCAGAGATAGTTAAAATATCAAATATACCCGTTCTTGTGGTTCCACCAGATCTTACAAATTAATAGGCATGGTAAAACCTTAGAATGACACAAATATTAGTACGAAGAAAAACGCCAATATTATGTAGGCAATATACCTGTTTACATTACCATTCATCACAATTCTACCAAATTTTTCAGAAAATTTTCTGAAAAGAAGAGCGAAATCCACAATGATTATCCAGAAAATATCAAATGTTCTTTCTCTGTATGCACCGCCACTTTTTTCTTCCCGGGAGAGATAAACTTTGGCGAGTATTATCCTGAGTACGTTAGCGTATGCAAAGGAATTCATTTCATCCGTCTGAATTATTCCTCCATTCCATATTTCAATGGGCCTACTTTTAGTTCCACCTATTGCATAGAGAAATAGAAAAGCTCCGGCAATGAATAGGAGTATAAACACAGGAGATATAAATCCGAAAACTCCAGAGCTCTGTGAAACAGAATATATCAGAAAGGGATATTGTATTCCCTTTAAGGAAAATAGAAATATGATCGGTTTTGGATTATTCATTATATTACCGGCTGTTAAGGAATAAATATATACAAGGAACCATACGAATATGGAGATGCCCAAAATTAGCATTCCTCCTGCCCATAAGGGTAAATTTACCCTTTTTGCGCCTGATTGGTCGTAGACATTTTTATCTGTCATGAAATGAAAGTATTTTGTAAATGTTGGAATTGAAATGCCTGCTCCCAGTGCACCAAGGCTGCCTGCGATGATGGAGACAATCGCCAAAGTAAGGTAGTGGTTTGAGCTGGCGGATATAAATAAGGATTCAAGGAGGAACCATTCACCTATACCTCCACCAAGAGGCAGAAGACCCATGAGTGAGATAGCTGCAATGGCGGCTGAAAATTTTGAAAAAACTCCTAACCTGGATCCAATTTTTGAATTAATATTCATATCTTCTGAGACAGAAGAGAGGACAAATATGGTAGATTTTGACCACGCATGAGCCGTTGCATAGATGAAGATCCCAACCAGAATGAAGGAATATAGAGCTACATTATTATAGAAACGCCATGAGAGAAAGAGTCCTGTTAGCATTATCATGGCTCCGGAATTTTCCACCGTACTGTACGCTGGTAGCATTTTGGAATTTTCCGATGATATGGCAAATATGGAACCGAAAAGGAGTGAAAAAGCGCCAATAGAAATCAGAATAAGACCTAAAATGAGTCCTGGTGATGAAGTTGTGGCAAATAGGAGAACTCCATACAGTGCTACTGTTGTCATCGAAGCGCTGAAAAGTATTGAACCAGATGTCGGGGCGTTTCCGTGAGCAATAGGAAGCCATTCTACCATCTGCAATGGGACTATACCCATTTTGAAGATGAATCCCATAAAAATGATAAAAAGAATGTACTGGTTTCCCAGCGAATGGCCTATTTGGAGGGAACCAGTTTGGGAATAATAAGCTGCAAAACCTACAGTGAGAAAAATTGTGCTCAGTTCACCAAAGGCATAGAATACGTATGCCGGATAAGATTTAATTTCCTTTTTATATCCAATTAGCAGATATCCACTGATGGACATCGATTCCCATAAAATTAAAAAAAGGATAATATTCCTTGAAAAGAGAACAGAATTTATAACAAAAATGGTTAAATTCAGAAGAAATGCCAGTTTTCTGTCCTCTGGCTTATAATAAATGGAAAATAGGAATAGGATAATTTCTGTGACAGAAATTATGAAAAGAAAGATTTCACTTAATCCCTTAAATCCTATGGAAAAATAGTTCGAAGTGTACAATGAGAATGATACATAATTGTTTATGGTGAGAAGGGAGATAATCATAAGGGATATACTTGTAACTACTCCTGTATAATAGGAAAATCTGGAATTAAATAATGACGCTATTAATGGAATTAGGGGAACTAGGAACAGATAAAGGGTGGATATCATCTTCCCCTCACCTTTTCAAGTGCCTCAATTATTACAAAAGGATCCGGCGGACAACCTCCGATTATAACATCCGCATCGATTTTCCCACTCAGGCCTTGTCCAATAATCCCCCCTGATAAGGCACAAGCCCCAAAAAGCACGACAACCGCTGGTTTAGACATAGATTCTATTGCATTCCTCAATACAGGTTCCATTTCCGGGTTATAGACACCCATTATTGCCAAAGCATCAGCCTGTTTAGGTGTGTTTGTGAAGAATATCCCCAATCTTGATACATCATAATTGGGATTTGCGATTGACATTAATTCAGTATTGCACGCACCACAAGTTCCAGAATCAAGAGGAAATATCTTAAAGGATCTCTTCAGTTTTGTTTCAGTCCGTATAACGTGGTAGTTGGTCGTCTCCATTGATGGTTGCATTGCTTCACTGCATAAACCGCATGATATGCATTTCCCAAGGTCAACTCTATTCTCAGAAATTGCTTTGGTTGGACAGTCTACCTTCACGTCATTGAATCTTCTGGGTAAAGTTGACCATGGAGATATTGTTTCATTTTTACCTCCTGGGAATTTTGTAGTAACGATTCCATTTTTAATAGATTCATAGGGCCATATCTTCATAATACATCACTCATCTCACTTACCCAAATTCCAAAACTTTCAAATGCAAATGGTATGTCTGTCTTAACATTACCGCATATTCCTCTGGCAAATGCTTCCATGTTGAGAATGGATGGAGTTCTTAGGTATGCATAATTTATCCTGTCTTCTTCTATATCCAATACCATTCTGGCATCACCAGATGGGGTTTCGGTCCCAAATGCCTCAAATTCCTTAGCTGATCTTAGCCATTCCCCAGAAAATTTAAGATCAGCGCATTGCTCGATAATTTTCATAGATTCTTCAATTTCCTCAGAAAATACAAGAAAACGAGTCAGGGAATCCCCTCCGTTTGATGACACTATCTCAAAATGGATATCTGAGTAGTAAGGATCAATTGCCCTGTAATCATATTTTCTGCCGGTTGACCTCAAGGCAGGTCCCCTTGAAAATTCATAGTTTGATATGCAGGTATTTTCAAGCCTGTCTATGAATATTCTTGAGACAAATAGGCCTTCTTTGATTTTTATATATTCCTGGACAACATCCTTTATTTTTCTAATCAGAGGCTCAATGTTTATACTTCTATTTAAGCCCCCAATTTTGTTAACTCCGAATAAATAACGATGGCCTGTTATTTCGCCCAATATTCGCATCAGCCTCTCCCTTAGTGAAAGAAGATAGTAATTGGCAATGTTCTGTGACGCGGCTTCGCAAAGCCTCGCAGTTTTGAATATGTGGGATATAATCCTTTCAGTTTCCATTAAAATTATTCTCCTTACCCTTGTGCCTTCCTCTATGGGAATTCCCTTTAAACTTTCAACAGCTTTACAATATAGTGTACTGTATGAGAAACTGTGAAACCCATTGAAACGTTCAAGCTTAAGCAGACCTGTCTTTAAACTTTGACCAGAAATCTTTATCATTCTATTTTTGTAGTTTGGAATCACATCCAACGAAATTATTCTTTCACCATATGTGTATATTTGAAAATTGAGAGTTTCAATTATTCCACCGGTGCTTGGTCCATAATTAAATTTAAAAACATTCTCACCCCTGACAGGATGATTATAGGTTTTATTCAACGACTCATAATAGTTTAGGGATTTGATCTCTCCCTCATCAGTTTTCCCATACTCCAAATCCTCATCATTAATCTTGTATAGAGACCCATTCCTTTCGAAATATCCGTTTATCAGCTTTTCACTCATCAAAGCATACCCCCCATGAATATCACCAGTATGGAAATTCCAAAGAGAAGGGAAATAAGAGCAACAAAACCCTGCATTCCAGCAATCTTGTACTGTTCCTTGAATTCCTCATTTCCATCGAATATGATCTTTGAAACCTTTGAAATGACTGAGAGAGAAATTATAAACAGACATATTGAGATGATAATCACTGCCACGACATTTCCTGTTACTATTAGTTCATAAAGTATGAGAAATTCACCAACAAATACTGTAAAAGGAGGCGCTCCGGTTACAATTAATGATGACCCGAGGAGAGTGGCGGCTGTGTATGGCATTCTATCTCTGAGCCCTCTTATGGATTCCATATTCTTTGAACCGTAGGACTTAATAATATTGCCAGAGGTGAAAAAGGCACTTGACTTTCCAAAGGCATGAGTGAGTATTACGAGTATGGCACCAAGTATGGCAATTCCACCTGTTATAAGTCCCAGTAGGATGATTGCCATATTTTCCATTGTAGAATAGGCAAACATTCTCTTTATATTGCGCTGGGATGGCATTATCAGGGCTACAAAAATTAGGGTTGCCAGTATAAAGATAATAAATGTCTCCTTAACCACTGGAGTATATGTGGCTTCGTAAAATTCATACAATACATAGGCGGCAACTGGAAGTAATATCCCGGAGAACATTGCACTGATCTCCGAAGGAGCTTCACCATGAGCGTCAGGAAGCCAACTATGCATTGGAAATATACCAATTTTTGTGCCAAAACCAACTAGTGCTGTAACTCCAGCTATTGAGAGCAACATTGAGTTACTATGTCTCATAGATATTATTTTTGAGGCTTCAAGCGTGTGATAATTAAGGAAAAGAAGGATTATGGAAATGAGAGCAATAGTTAAACCGGTTGATACAATCAGAACATACCTCCATGCAGCCTCAAGCTGGTTTCTTTCCCTCTCTATTATCAGGAGGAGTGCACTTGAAGCTGTTGTGGCTTCTATCCCTATCCACATTAATCCGAAATTATTTATCAGTAATGTAAAAAGCATTGTGAAAGTAAAGAGATGCATTAATGAATAATGAATTTTCAAACGCTTTGGATCTCCAATATTACTGTGATATGTTGATGCAAAGAAAATAGATAAGGAGTAGACCACTGATACTGAAATAATGAGAATACGGTTTACCTGATTAATGACAAAGTAGGAATATGTAGCTAAGGGAATTGCAAGAATCAGCAGACCAAGGATTACTGTAATTATGGAACCAACCATTGATAGAATTTGACTACGAGAGAAAAAATAGGAAAATGAAAAAAGTACTGGAACTATTAGTATGAGGTATATGATTGACAAATTCTGATTCATCCAACCAACTCCTCTATTCTTTCTGATGTCATGTTTCCTGAAAGTAAAACAGATGCAACAATAACCAGCGCCAGGACATCTAGTAATACACTAATTTCCACTATAAGAGGGAGGGGAAATATCCCAAGACTTAGTAATATCATAGCATTTTCTACCTCAATGTAACCTGTAAACTGTGTTACCTTATTCTTTCTGGTTGCAATAAGAAGCAAACCTTGTATAACAAGAACAAAACCGATTCCTGTTATGGGAGAATTTCCATTAACAGTATAACCATTTAAAGTACCGGAAACTATTGGAAATATGGAAATACGATAGACAATAAGAGTGATGATGATGGCTGCAATGCTTAAAATTATGATTGACGGCACCGTTGTTGACCTTTCCCTAATTAACTGATTTCGTTCAGGAAGTTTTCTTAAAAGTATTAAGGCCGTGAGAAGACCTCTCAGGAATATAATTAAAAAAGCAAGAATAATTAGCTCATAATTGAGTTGATAAATCCCACTTATGAGTGTGTAAATGGAAAGGATTGACGTTTGAATAACAATCACCTGTATTTTTGATATTACGTAGCTGCCAACCTGTGCCCAGATGGCTACTAAAAGCATCAAGGCGGCCAAAAAATCCAGAATTTCCACAACTGATATCATAGGGAAAATCCTCCCAGGATGAACATAATGAGGGCTAGTATGGACATTATAAATGAAATCGCCAAATAATCTGCGATTTTAAACAGCCTCACCTTTGCTAGTATCTGTTCAAGAAAAACAACAATTACTATCAGGACAAGCCATTTCATAACCATTATTGGAATGTCAAATATGGCCCCTATCAAACCACTCTGCATGAACCACGGAAAAATAAATACGTTTAGCAAAACCGAACCCAAAAGGAATTGCTTTACATAGCTTCCATAACGGATGAAAAAAAGATTTCTACCTCCATATTCATATGTTCTTCCTTCATCTATCATCCCCATCTCTGAAAGCCCGGAACTTTCAACCGGTAGTTTTCCGGTTTCGAATATAAATATCATGAAGAATGCGATACTCGAGAGTATATGAGTCAAAGAGAGATATACAGACCCGCTTGAATTAACAAGAGATGCAGTGACATATGGGTTATTGGTTCCAGTTTCTACTGCCACAGAAAAAAATACAAGTATCAGTGTTGGCTCGGCGAGTGCAGAGAAAGATGCTGATCTTGATGCGCCCATAATGGAGAGATTATTCTTGGACGAAAGAGCCCCCAATATAAGTATAACAGAAGAAAGAGTAAATAACATCGCCCCTCCTAGGAAATCTACCATGGGTGCAAACATTGTTGGATAAGGCAAAATTACTGGAATTACGAAAGAAATCACAAAAAGAATTGATAGGGATAGAAAAGGTGCATATCTATAAAGGAGACCTGAACCCATCGTAAAAGAATTTTCCTTTTTAAGATATTTAGCAAGATCATAATATGGCTGAAAAATGCTTGGGCCAACTCTAAGTTCTGTTTTAGCTTTTATGTTTTCGTAAATGCCAGCCACTAAAGGCGCTATTAAAAACACTGCACCAACCTGAATTATTGTTTCCCAAACAAGATATCCCATCTATCCCAATTCTCCAAATTTCAAAGATAGACGTTATCAGCCAGATTGGCGCTTAAAGGCTAACGTCATAGCCTTTTACTGGTTTATTCCACAGTTTGACCAGTAAACTCGGCTTCTTTTGCCGCTCTGTTTCTCTTCTTGATTACATATCTGGTGCAATAACCAGTTATCAAATTTAGGTCCCTCTTTGATGCACCTTCAACTACCTTTATTACAATTTCCTTATTCTTATGAAAATTCTCTGTGAAAATTTCTGGCTTTGTATTGACCAAATCCACAGCTATCTTCTTAACATATTGTGATCTTATACTTCCCATGCAACCGTCTCCGTATGCTTCGTACCTTTAAAAATATTTCCAAGCGTTGTTGAATTAATTCTCCAGAATAATCGGGAAATCAAGTAGAATATTTATGAGACCTGTTGAAAAATAGAAAATATATACTGATTTATATATTGATTTTACAAAATATGGTTTCAGAACTCGTACCCAATAAATAGCGGGCTCGGTGGGATTCGGACCCACGATCACCGACTTAGAAGGACGGTGCCTTATCCAGACTAGGCCACGAGCCCTCAAACCCAATTACACTCTTACATAAATATTTTTGAGTTGGATGCATTCCAATTATGAACGAAGATATGACTAAAATTAGGGTTTCAATTAAATTCGATATGAGTAATTGGATGCAAATTCTTGAAGTCATAAGATACAATATTGATGAAGAAACAGGAAGATCAAATATTTCACTCTCAGTAGGCGAAGATTCTTTTATAATTTATATAGAAGCGCTCGATACAGGAGCAGTAAGGGCAGCTGTTGGTTCCATTACAAAATGGGTAAATCTAGCTGAACAGATATTAGATGGGGTTTGATATTATGGAAGGAGGAATAAGTAATTATTTACAGAACCAGATAAAGCAAGCGCAACAGATAGAGGGACAGATAGAACAACTAAGCAATCAAAAGTACCAGATGGAACTTCGAATCAAGGAGCTAAGCAAG
Organism: Cuniculiplasma thermophilum; assembly: GCF_052315355.1. Lineage (NCBI taxonomy): Archaea > Methanobacteriati > Thermoplasmatota > Thermoplasmata > Thermoplasmatales > Cuniculiplasmataceae > Cuniculiplasma > Cuniculiplasma thermophilum. The sequence continues at coordinate 12,108 of NZ_JBLSDF010000007.1, read as the reverse complement.
ACTCTGGAAGAACTTTCAAAGATAGGAGATACAACTCCAATATATAGAAGCGTGGGACCAGTTCTATACAAAGTGGATGATAAAAATAAACTGGTCAATGAGCTAAGTGAGCAAAAGGAATTAAGTGAGATTAGGATTAAAACAATTGAGAAACAACAAAAAGCTCTTGAAGAAAAGTACCATGAAATTGAACAAGTAATCCAGAAGGCTTACCAACAGGGTCAAAATAAAGAATAAGTAGTGCTATTAATGAGAGAATTTAAGGACGTACAAAAAGAAAATCCCCTGTATTCCATTCCCATAGAGCGCGCTGGTGTGAAAAACGTAAAAATGCCCATTGTAATTTTGCGGAATGGAGAGGAAAATCACCTTATTGCTACATTCAGCGTATTTGTTGATCTACCTTCACAGAGAAAAGGCGCAGACATGTCAAGGGCGGTGGAGGCAATTAACGAAGTCGTTTTCAGAGGGCGCAGCCTCTTTTCTATAGAAGAACTGGCAATTGAAGTGGCGAAGGAGTGTCTAAAGAGGTTCGAATATTCAAATGCTGCAACTGTTTCATTGAACACTGAACTATATTCTAAAAGGAAAACAGAGAGTGGAAAGGAGTCTTATGTTGCTTACCCCCTATCAACGGAAGCAGAGCTTAGGAGAGACGGAAAAATGTTAAGGTCTATTGAAGTTGAGGTACTTGGTATTAACGCATGCCCTTGCGCAATGGAGACATCACGAACTATAATTTCCAATGAAAAACCAGAACTTGAATTTCTCCTGGAAGAAATTCCCGGTATTACACATAATCAAAGGAATCACGTTAAGATCAAAGTCACAATGGATACGGAAGAAGTTATAGAGGCAATTAGGTTGGTAGAAATAGCTGAGGGGGTATTAGGCGGGCCAATACTTCCAATTCTTAAGAGGATTGATGAGGGAAAACTTGTTATAAGAGCCCATAGAAATCCATTATTTGTTGAAGATATTGCTAGGGCTGTAACAGATTCACTCTTAAGCCTTGATGATTTAATCCCTGACAGTGCTTTTCTATACGTTAGTTCTGAAAGTGAAGAGAGTATACATCCCCACAATGCTTACGCTCTGGTTAATGGAAGAGCTGGGGACCTTAGGAAGGGAAGGAAAGCAGCCAAATGAATAATAAATCTTCATTTTAATTTTTTCGATAATACAGTTAATATATATTATGATTTGATGAATAAAACGCATATAAATTAAATGCTTTGGATATGATTGTTTTCGGGCATTATGATTTTATCCAATATTATAAAAAATACATCAATTTCAATAAATGGTCTAAGTGCACTAAATGGCATATTGGGCAGAGGTATGGAGGTATTGATATCCATTTCTGCTATCGTCATTGCAATTCTATGGATTCCTATTGCAATTGGGTTTTTCAGTACTGATGAAAATAGGAAATACAACGCTTACGAGAAACTTAGAAATGCAACAATTGGAACATTGATCTATGTTATGGCAATAACAGGTGTTATCTTCGGATTATTTAATTTCATAATAACCGGAAAAGCATGATAACAGCAAAATTCATACTCTCGTTACTCAGTAAAATCTTACTTGCAATAGAATTGGGTGTATCTCAATTTATTTGGAAGATAGATATAAATCAGGGTATTTTCTCAAAAAGTGATTATCTGATTTGGTCAATATTTAGTAATAAAGTATTCAGAATTGAAGCTGTCGAGAATTTATATCTTCCATACATTGCTATGATTACTGGATTGATTACAGCTCTTCAGTTACTGATGAGCAAAACTATTAAGATATTGGATAAAATTCAACAACTTTCTGTTGCTGGCATCCTTACAATATGCGGGATTTACATAATTCGCTATGTGTTAGAATTAGTTTATTATTCGGTTCTCATTTCAACCCCGTACCTAAATAATCTTACATATTATTTCTCAGATTTATTCGTTGTAAATCAAATAAAAGACAACGTTGGATCGAGCAATTCCTATGCCCTAATATTTTTCTCTTCCATTTACACAATTTCGGGAATAGAACTTGGATTATTCCTTATGCTTAGAATAGGTGTACTTATTGCTTCCTATTTCTTTTTGCCACTGTTTTCTTTCCTGGTTATTTCTCAGCGAGGTAGAGGTTTCATAATAAAACTATGGTTGCTTTTCTTTGAAACGGCACTTTTGCCCCTGATGCTTATTCCACTTTTTTACATATATATAAATCTTGTAAATGACATCTTCGCGCAACTAGGAATCCTAATTTTTATAACTGCAATCCCCGGAATTTTTTCATTCGGCATATATAGAACGGCGTCAATAGATTATAACTCTTTGCCATTTATAGCAGAGACATTTTCCACAAAGTCAACTATTCAAAACTTCAGCGATTTTCCAAAGCTTGTTTCTGAAACTCATAAAAATAGAGAAAAAAATATAATGAATGATTTCCCAGAAACAAATCTAGAAAGGCTACTTGGAGGAAATGATTAACTGTGGATATGGAAACATTTAGAATTCCTAAAAATTTACTTTCATCAACTAACAGCGAAAGAAAGGAAATTTCAATATTGTTGGCCTTATTATTAATTGTACTAATTCTCTATTTACAAGGTTTTTTATTGCCTTCATACCTACTTCTCTTTTTGCTAGCATCAACCTTGGTCTCAAGGGTCGTCATAAGAAAAATTAGAAAGGTGAAAAATGTAAGAGATAATCAATATTTTTATGAGATAAAATACGCCTTTGACTGGAATGATAGAAGCAAGGTAAATATGTCCAAAATTAACAATTTGTCCTCTCTTTTGAAAGAATTGAAGGGAAATATAATATTCAATTCATTTTTTTCTGAGATGGAATATGAGAAAAGTATTTCAAATTACTTTAATAAATATGGGGATTCTGATGAACTTAGATATCTAAATCCGAGGAGGACTGAGCATTTTGCCATAATTCCAGAGACTGATAATGAAAAAATGAATGAAGTAGCAAAATCCTTTGGAATTCAATTTGAGAAAAAAAATGAAGAAGATTATAAAAGATCCTTAATCACTTTTGGCATAAACACAAATAAGTCACTTGAATTTAGAAAATCCTATTTTAAGTCCGATGAATATTTTAGTTTACTCCTCATCAGAAATTCCTATGAATTAAGGCCATTTCAGATTTCAGAGTTACTTTATTCAGCCAATCCTGACACCATGTTGAGTGTGTCTGCTAGGACATTGAATGAAAATGACTTTCAAAACTTTAGAAGGCATTTAAGTACAATTCTCGCCACAACAAAAATCTGGCATGGAAAGGGGAAAAGCATTGGTGAGACTAAACAAAATGAAACTGAATTGGCCAAAAAATATTATGCTATGGATAAAGACAACTTCATTTTAGTTGCAGTTGGTGTATTAATTCGGGGTTCTGACCCTATTGCATTAAGAAATAATGTTAGAAATATTATGAATTTGTTAAAAACTATGGGACTTGAACTGCAAATAACTAATAGAAAGGAAGAGATATGCAACTTCCTATCTGGAAGAGGTTTAAACTACAAATATTTGATTCCAAGGAACAAAATAATACCATTGATTCCCTTTCTTTCGTCCTCACCTCCGAATAACGGTTTGCCCATTGGATTTGACTCTATAAATGGAAGACCTGTTTTTCTTGATTTATTCCTTGGTAGTTCCAATAATATTCTAATTTTAGGCGAAACTGGATCTGGCAAAAGTTTTTTTGCACGTTTATTACTCCTAAGGCTGATAAACCTAGGCAAAATAGAAAGTGCATATATCCTTGATCCGCTAAATGACTTTTCAAATATAAGAAATTCCAACATAATCTTGGATCATAGATCCCCAGAGGAAGTTGATATGCCTGTTATAAAATCATTTATTATTAGTCCGGGAGGAAACAAAGTCATTATAATCGATGAAGCACACAAATTTTTTAACAACACGGATGCCAGGGAAGCGGTGCTTGATATGGTAAGAACATCAAGACATTTTTCTTGTTCTGTAGTTCTGATAACCCAAGATATTTCGGACTTTCTAATAAAACCATATGACAGCATATTCAACAATTCCCAATATATATGCATTTTCAGAAACAAAATGTGGGAACAAGTCCAAAAAATCGGAATAAATTTATCAGATTACGGATATGATCCTAAGAATCCACTTTTAGGAGGAAAAAATTTAAATTTTTCAGAAATGTTTCTTTACACAAACAGTACCTTGAGAAAGGTAAAAATAATGAATACAGAATATGATCAATTTACTCTTGAATAAGCTATTCCGATTATTCCAAATATTGCCATGGGTAGACAAAATGAATAGAGTCCCGGGTCCCCCCAAGTGTTATAAAGAAGTGACCATGAAACGTAAAATAATACGCCTATAAGCAGAAAAATAAAGCTTATGCCAAGTAGTACGTTATGGTATGTGATCCTTGAAATTATACTTTTTTCTGGTTTCTTGTTTTCAATCTCAGTCATATTAAAACCCTAAATTAATTTATATTAATAACAGTTGCCTAAGATAATCCGCTCAATGACCTATTGAAGATCGTCAAATTTAGAGGCTTCTAACTTCACTGAATTCAATAGTTCCAGTCTTCTTTTACTTCTCATCTCACCCTGTGAAAATCGCTCCTTTGACTCTTCGTCCTCCAAAAGTAATCCGGGTACAGAAGTTGCCCTGCCATCTTGATCTATTGCAACATAGGTAAGATAAGCTTTGGTTGCAAACCTACTTTTTCCTGTGAACGGCTCTTGTGATATAACATCGACCTCTATTTCCATAGTTGTTCGTGTAACATAATTTATTCTACCCTCCATTCTAAGAATATATCCAAGATGAATGGGCGCCAGGAAGAATATACTATCAATGCTACCTGTAACTGTCCTCAGTCTGCAGTGTTTAAATGCCACTATTGATGCCACATTGTCAATCCATTCCATCAATCTTCCTCCGTATAGGGAATTGAAGACGTTAGTATCTGGCGGAAGGACTAGTCTTTCCATTATCGTATGGCTCTCTTTCCATCCTTTTGCTTCTTTTTGTTTTGAATCCATATGACTGTATGCATTGTTTAAATTTAAAGTAAACATATCCATCCATGGACATTCTGGAACAAAAGAAAGAGGCAGCATCCTATTCATTAAAGTTTATCCCAAAGACAGGCAATGTTGGGATTGGAACCGGATCAACAATCAAATACCTCATCGATCTTATTGGGGAGAATAGGGAACATTTTAAGGATACAACATTTATCCCCACATCAGATGAGACTGCAAAACTCCTTTCTGAGTATGGGATGAATGTAAGCACATCATTCTCTGGAAGAATACAGATAGATATTGATGGTGCTGATGAAATTGACCCATCTGGTAACCTCATAAAGGGCGGTGGGGGCGCACTGACTAGAGAGAAGATAGTGGCCTTTAACAGCAATGAATTCATAGTAATTGCAGATTCGAGTAAATTTGTAAACCGCCTCGGAAAATTCAAATTGCCCATTGAAATTCTTTCATTTTTGGCGGAACAAACAGTGGAGAATATAAAGAATTTAGGAGCAGAGGTTCAATTACGAGATGATGGAAAATTTAAAACAAATAACAATAATCTTATAGCAATAGCGGACTTTGGTCTCATGGATGACCTAAATAAGATATCAGAGGAATTATCAAAAATCCCTGGGATCGTTGAACATGGCTTATTTTTAAAGATGGCTGATCGATCCATTGAGGGAAGTGATCACGGAATTAGAGAACACTTATATTTTAAGAGATGAAGAAAGTATTTTTAAATCAACTGAAAGTTTATTTTTCTTTTAATGCTTGAATAAAATGATCTAAACCTTAAAATCCCTTGATATAATAAGGTTCAAGACTTTTGAGGTGTTTTCTTAATGCAGGGCAGTCATTTAGAAGAGGAACTTGACAGATATTACGACAAAAAAATAGTAACGGCTATGGTTGGTGTCAGAGTTGACGTTAGCAAGGTGGAGAACATAGCAGCCGAAATTGTTTCAGATAGCCACGTGGAAGACGTTTTCGTTGTTACAGGAGAATTTGACATCATGGTGAAGGTCAGATTTCCAGACTACGGAGAATTTCAGAAATACATTCTTAATAGATTAAGTAAAGTTCAGGGTGTCAAGGATTCCAAAACAATGCTGGTAGTAAGCATTAAGAAAGAAAACAACAGAGTCTTTGTGGAGTGATATATATGGATACGAAATTGTACAATGAGGTTCTTTATCTTTTGGACGATATGTCGCAGGATACGTCTGTACCAAAGAATATTAGAAAAAATGCACAGGACGCCAAAACTAAAATGGAAGAGCAAAAAATAAGCCTGGATATAAGGTGCGCAACTGCCATATCCATGCTGGATGAGATATCTAATGATCCCAATGTACCTTCACATGGTCGAGCAGCTCTTTATACAATTATTAGTAAACTCGAGGCTCTTTCCAAAAGTAAATGAAAACTTATTAATAATATCAAACATATTTTTAGAAGAATATATATGTTTAAATTATATTATGAATCGATCGAAATGACAATGAACCAAGAAGAAGAGAAACTAGCGAAGATATTGGTGACGTCTAACATACCCAGAAGTGTATCGTATACACTTGTATACACGAGGGGTAAGGAAGAGGTTACAAGCGTTGAGATTGAGAGAGAAACTGGTCTAAGACAGCCCGAGGTTTCTATCGCCATGCAATGGCTGAGAAAAAAGGGATGGATTAATAAAAGAAACATGAAAAAGGAAGGAAAGGGCAGACCAGTACACGGATACAGGCTGTCAAAGGACTTCGACGAGATAATAGAGGAAATAATACAGGAACAGACAGAAAAAATCGAGGAAATCAAGGAAAATATAAAGGAACTCACTCACTACAAGAGTAACTTTGCAGTTACTCACTAGTTCTATTTTTTATTGAATTTTTTGCTTCATTCAATCTAAATATACATCTTATTACTCCCAAATGTGTTATGGCCTGAGGGAAATTTCCTATAAGTTCGCCTGTTTTAAGATCAATTTCTTCGCTAAACAGGTAGAGGTGATTGCCCATATTTATTATTTTGTTAAGAAGATTCTCAGCCTTTTCAATTTCACCCAACAGGATCAGGTCTTCAATATACCAGAAAGACATCAAAAGGAAGGCGTTATCCTCGCATTTTAAACCGTCATCGCTTTTATATCTTTTAAATAGAATTTCATCACTCATCAATTCGTTCTTGATTCTCTCTAAGGTATTAAGGAACAAGGGGTCCTTCGCATCTATGAATCCTGTCAAGGGTATTCTAAGCAAAGAGCTATCCACATCTTTTGAACCGTAATACTGCACAAATGATCCGGTCTTCTTATCTACCCCATTTTCTAAAATATCCTTCCTTATTTGCTCTTTGACCTCTTCCCACTTGGCATATTCACCCTGATAATTAAGTGACTTACCCAGCTTAATAGCTCTATCATAACCAAGCCAGCACATTACCTTCGAATAGGTATAATGCCTTGGCTGTGTTCTGAATTCCCATATGCTTGAATCTGGAATTTTCCAAATATCCTTTATCTTTTCAAGGAGATCTATTATGAAATCCCACATGTACGAATTTACTGTACCCCCTATAACAGAGAGATTATATATGGCATTTATAAATGAACCGTAAACATCAAGCTGAAACTGCCTTGAAGCGAGATTTCCCATTCTTACTGGTCTTGACCCCATATAGCCTTCGTAATCTATCTCAATCTCATTAAAATTAGTTGACTTACTTACCCCATAAAGAACTCTGATCTCCTCTCCATCCTCCTCTATTATTTGCATCATATCGTATAGATACTTGGTCGATACTCTCTTAAGTCCCATCATTGACAGTGCCTGTATAACGTATGACGTATCCCTAACCCATGAAAAACGGTAGTCCCAGTTTCTATCTCCACCGATACATTCTGGAAGACTGCTGGTTGGTGCGGCCACCATCATTCCAGATGGATCGTGAAACAGTGCCCTAAGTGTAATTGCAGATCTCACTGCCACTTCTCTCATTACTCCTTTATAGTCACTGGAACCAATAAAATTGAACCAAAAAGCCTTTGTTTCCTCCAACCTGAGATCTGTTTTGTAGTTGGAATATTCATCTTCCTCTCTCATCCCATATGAGACTATAAAATAGGACCTTGTGCCTTTCCCTAAATAAACACGATAAGAATCATTCTCCTCATTCATATCGACTGAACTAAAAAGCCCAACCTTCTGATCGTTTTTGTGATACACAATTTTTCTTGAAGTAGATATTTTCCTTAAGGGTGAAAGAGTATAATTTATGGTTGGTTTAAATCTTATACATAACTCACAGGATTCGTAGGCATCAATAATCCTGTGTAATTCTGGGAAATTTATACTGGCGTATTCTACAGCTGGCATAAAATCGGTAATTCGAAGTATTTTCTTATTCTCACTATAGAATTCCGTAATCAAAATCATTGTGTCTCCGTCATAGAACTGTTCTACCTCTATGTTATTATAGTTCAAAATAAAAAATTTTAAAAAGCCTCCCTTCTTCAAATCTAGGATTGAATCAAAGATTGGATCAGAGGAAAAATCAGGAAGACATAGCCAATCTATGTCTCCATTAACTGCTATGAGCCCTGCCGTTCTGTTATTTGAAACCACACCATGATATTTTATTGGGACAAAACCGTCTTTTATAATATTTTGAATCTTTAATCTTTCTCCCATCTATAAAAGATTGATTCATTCTTAATAATTTAATTGATTGCATACATGCAAAATATTTTTATGAATTTACCAATACACATTTGTACCCGGCTTAGCTCAGCTGGTAGAGCGGCGGACTGTAGAGGGAAATACGGCTATAATGCTAATTACCGCCGTAATCCGCAGGTCTCTGGTTCGAATCCGGAAGCCGGGACTCCATACTTGGTTAATTCATTGTGTATCTGGATAAACTTTTGTCTCCACCACTTTAAATATCAAAGGTGCAAATTCTGGGATATCTTAATGATAATATAATTTCTAAATACTTTATAAACAAGAGCACAGGCGATCGAAGGATTAGAAGCATACAAAATATTATTCGGTGATAAGTTTGGATCGTCACTATTTTACTTCGATATTTCAGTTAATACCGTTATACTAGATTTGAACCTTTCATATGCCATGGTCATATGATGCTGAACAAATTTACCTTACAGTCGTTCTTTGCATAAAAGTAAGAAAACATTCACAGTAACTTATGCTTTTTTTAAGTATCATTCTATCATAAGCATTACGTAGCCTAAGAAAAACGAATGGAAACTAAGGTGAGGAGATACAGAACTAATATATTTAACATCCAGATCATTATTATCAGAAAAGCTGTGAAGTTTTTGTCTTTCTACCGTTGCCCCACCTCGCAGTTTAACTTTCTTTAAATTACCGAAATCGGTATGAATATCAAATATGCGAGGTTTGAGGTCTTCCAGGTAAATTTTGAGCAGTGTCTCATCACTATAAATCCTGGACAACTTACCTAAACCTTCCTTTGATACTTCTGGAAACTTCTTGATTTTAACCCTGTGAAACATTAATAATACAGATTCCAAGGCTGTAAAACCGTATACCCCTTTAATGTATAACGATGATAGAAAATTGATTCTAACTGAACTCCAATATTCATCTTTTTTGGAAACGTCTATAAAGATATTTCTGAATAAAATTCTTGTCATCTCGAGTAGGAAAGGGAATCCTTAGAGGTTGGATTAGCATACTTCTTCAATATTTCAAGCTGTGTTTTGAGTAAGTCGAAAGGATCAATTTCTTCATCCTTAAAATTTAAGATAAAATATGAAAGACTCGAATCCCTTACGGACTCATTGGTTATGGAAGTTATCAAGTATGACCCATCTTTCTTTGCAATCTGAAACAGAAGAATAATTAACATTTGTGTCTGCTGCTCTTCCTGAGGATTATGTAGACAGAAATAGGTAAAATTGGAAAAAATAACTCATCGAACTCATACCAGTACATATTTAATTAACCGATCACAGGTTAAAAGAATATTGTGCCTATAGTACCCACACTTTCAAATCAATAGATATGGAAAAAATGAAAACGAAAATGAGGATGTCTGCTCAACCCAGGCAGATGATCCGCATAACATAAATGATAATTTTAAGATCACTAAAGAATTATCTGAAACGGATTCTCTTGATCCTTTAAATGCAACATTTCTTCCCTTGATGAATAAGGAAGAAATAATGGATCTAACGGCTGAGAAGATGATCCAGAAAGGTCAAAAAATGAGCAATAAGACCTAAGGCATTCTTTAAGAATTGGCTAGTATGGCCTAGAAAGGATTGAACAAAGAGGAGGATAGAAATGACAAAGAATAAGATGGCTGATTCCTTTCACCTTCGGCTAAAGCATGTTCTTGTTGGTTTATTGCTTTCATACCTCCTTGCAGCCTTTGAAGTCTTATCAATACCTCCAGGAAATGGAATTATAATTTTGTGATCTCACTAGACCCTCGGCAGCCCTGACATGGTTTGAGGTATCAATATCTGCCGGACTTGATGTCCATATACTTCACACAGAGAGTGCGAACAAATATTAAAATATATAAGGGGAATAACAAGATATGCGTAGGGAAAAGAAGAGCTTTGATTTCGTTGAAGCTTTCTATTTTGCGGGATTGGCGTTCGGAATCTTCTTAATTCTTCTTGGAATCGGTATTATCTAAATTTTCAGATGATATATTATTATTTGTCATTCATTTAAAAAAATTAAAGGTATATTTAGAAACATCTTGATATACCAATACCAAATTTTTGGTTAATTAAAAAATTTTCTCCAAATATGAAAAGTTTTTGCGAATTTTGAAACGGGGATCGCTCATAGTAACAGAATTCAAATTTCAAATGAATGTAGACATTTCAAAGCACATTTATTGTAATGTTAAATTGGGTGGTCTCACATTTTAGGTATAGTCAGACAGATTTCCATCATTGTTACAGATTCATAATTAGGGGATATCCAAGACATGCATATCTCCATAATTATGCAGATCTTAGAGAATATGATTTCCATTGATGAAAGAAAAAGAAAGTATACTGACATGCAGATATTGAAGATACTTGTGCTATTGCGGATATTCAATATCTCATTCAGATCTTCAGTTATATTCCTCAGAAACCATGAGGAATGTATGAGAATGATTAGTTTTAGGGAAATACCCTCATTGCAGACATAATCAAGAAGAGCCAGTTAATTTGATATCCAATGCAATAAGCAGTGACATTGCCATAGATTATTCCATGGGAACAATTGCGGCAATTGATTCCTTCATGATCCACACATGAAAGTATTCCACCGCAGTAAGGAGAAGCTACTGGAATAATTATTAGGATCGGGATAGTGGATGGTCTAAAACGAAAAAGGGATGGTCCTATGGACGTAAATGTCATGTTTCAATGGATATGTATCCCCTCATGGTCTTGGAATAGCGGATCACCGGGAAAAACATCCATATTCCATGGTATCACATGATACCATTGATTCAGTTAGGTATTTCAAATATATTATGGAAGATTCAGCCTATGATATCTTCGAGATGTATGATTGTGTGTTTGAGAATACCCATAGCATTCCGGTTATTGATAGGAACGCAAGGAGAGGTATTGAAACTGATAGATTATCAATTAACAGGAAAATAGTTATTAATCTTAGGAAGGAAAACAGTTAATCATATTCATTGAGAAGGAAGATTGAAGGAACATTTTCCATCCTTGAGGAGATAATGCATTGTGAGAATATACGGCATGTGAGGAGCAGGGATTATGATAATGCAGTTGTATTTAGGATAATTGCATATAATCTGATGCTTGTATCAAGCATCAGGATGGGTGAAAATCCAAAGGGGATAATGAAGATAATCAGTTGCTGAAATATGATACACCCTCGTGACTTTACATGGTTAATTTTTAATTGAACTTCCCAGTGGCTCTATTCCAGTTTGTAATGTAATTCAAGTTTAGGGTGCTAATTCATATTTTCTATTCCCAGGATTTTCATGGCATTGATACCACGTTCGTCCTGGGAT
>NZ_JBLSDF010000006.1:0-50544 GCF_052315355.1 Cuniculiplasma thermophilum | reverse complement strand
CAGCCAAGACAAGGTGTTGCGGAAACAATCGATGTGATTGCATCTCATTACAGGAGATATTTCACATGGAGGATCGATAATGGCAGAATAACAACAAGGGCAAGGAACAATGCCATCTCTGCTGCAGAGAACAGGATGGGGAAGTTTTTACTTGTATACAGCGGGGATTATTCCCCGCTGGAATGTCTGTCCGTATACAGGGATCGTGATTCCATAGAGAAGGCATTTCGCACATTGAAAACGGATCTGGACATATTTCCCATGAGGAAGAGGAAGGAATCCACAATTCGTGGAACCATATTTGTGTTCTTTCTCTCACTGGTCATAAGAAATGCACTCATGAGGGGAATGATCTCATCAGGTCTCATGAAGAAGTATTCTTTAGAGAGGATGCTCCTAGAACTTGAGAAACTGCATGTGATAGAAGACCAGAGTGGAAATCTTGTGGAACTTGAGAGGACTAGGAAGCAGAAGGATATCCTTGAGGCTCTTGATAAGATATCGTGGTGGTAAAACCACGGGAGTTCAGGATACAATGTACTAAAATTTTTTACAAAATGTTTATTACAATCTATCATATTTCATCCTATGAAGAATGAATATAACTTTCAATTGACATTGCCTCTCCCTCCACCAGTGGTGACTGAATATGTTTGTAACCCCTGGTTATTTTTCAACCCAATGGCTCATATTGCAGTACTAAAAAATATTACAGACAAAAAATGGGACATAATATTTTCACCAGATGTTGAGCAATCAAAGGGCGGTACATATTATGGGACTCTTGATGGCCCCCTTGTTAAAAATAATAACATAGAGTATGAATGCAAAAGTATGGATAATGAGGTAAAGATGAAGATAGGCATTAAATTAAAACCAATGGGTATTGAGACGTCCATTGAATTGAACTGGACACTTGAAACAAGCCTCGGATTCTTTGATAAAATAATGGGTGAAAATTTCAGTTTAACCCCTGAACATATATTTAAGAAACATCTTTCCCAGAGATTACCTGAAATGATGAGACTGATCAATTATAAGGAAGAGGGGAGGGAGTTTTTACTGGAAAAGACCTATCTCAGTGGGGCTACAGCAATACCTTACATAAAGAATAAAGCAAGAGAACTTAGGAATTGCATAGTGCTTGGAACTTCGAAAAGCATAAAATTCAATATTGAAATCAGCGATGAACAATTACTGACAATTCATTCAGAATCTGGAAATATGGAGAATTTTGGTGGGGAGGCCATACTGGATATTCTTAACAATCCCGATGAAATCTGCATTTGCTTTTACAGCATTCAGGCTAAGGAACAATATGAGGAATTAATGAGAAAGCAGGTAAAAATGATAAAATCATAAGCCATTGTCAATTGGTTTTATCTTAATTCTGGGATTATAGATTTTTTTACAATAATAAGAATGGAAGAATTATCACCCTAAAATTTTGACAATAATATAGAAATGTGCCAGCCAAAGGGCAAAAATGAGAAAAATTGAAAATGTGGTTTTATTCCAAGAAAAGTATAAGCAATTAATTTAAGGATTTTTAATTGCCCATGAGAATAAGAAAGAGAGAACTTTGGAAGATGGACATTGTAAGTCCGATTAGCAACATAAAGATGAGCACCCCTAATCCACTTTTTCCATTCTATTAGTTTGAATGAATCTATTGAATATTGGCTTTAAAGATATTGAATTACTTATAATTTATAATGTAGTCGGAACATTTCAGCCATTCTTTAGGGCAATGATTCCTTTTAAAACGAAAATGCGAGGGGAGGGATTTGAACCCACGAACTCCTGCGAGACAGGATCTTAAGTCCTGCACCTTTGACCAAGCTCAGTAACCCTCGCCTTCAGGGGGATTAGTGTTTAATAAATAAAATATCTTTCTTTATGAGTATTTTGTTCGTATCTTTTTATATAGATATAACGCATATTGAAATATGGTATTTCCAAATGGGATCCCGGATAATGCAGAAATAGTCAATTTTGAAGTTGAAGATGAACCAAAGTGGGTTAAGGTAAAGCTTGAAGATGGCTCGGTTCTTCAAATCAAGATGGAAATAGTTGGAATATTTAAGAACGGAAATGATCCAAATACTGGCCTACCCGTTTATGTGGTACAGACAACCAATATAATAAGACTTAACCAGGTACCAAAGGAACTGATTAAGAAGGACCACTCAAAAGGCGGGAAGGGATCAGATGGAACGATTTACCGCTAAGGGAATCCGAATAGACGATAAAGATAATGCCATATTAACGCTACTAAAAGAGAACTCCCGCATAAGCAATGTGGAGATCGCGAGGAAACTTAACACCACAGAGGGGACAGTTAGGAGGAGAATACAGAGACTTGTTGAAGAACATGTTATAAAACGATTCACCATAGAGATTAACGATGGAAAAAAGGAAGCAATCATCCTTGCAAGATGTGAACCTGCCTATATGAATTCCATATTGCAACAGATACGCAAGAAATTCGAAAAAATTTACGAGGTATCAGGCAAAAATGATATTGCAATAGTCTTCGAATACATAGATCTTGAAACATTGAACGACAACTTGGATATAATAAGATCTGTAACGGGAATAAGGAACACAGAAACGCTCATAAGACTGAAGTAGAGAGCCTTGAGAAAATCATTTGTCAACATAAGAGATATGGTTAAATAGAATCTTTTAATTTGCTGGTTAAGTGATTACAATGGCAGAAGAGAATATCATATACGTCGGCAAAAAACCAACAATGAATTATGTGCTTGCGATAGTGACCCAGTTCAACAATAACGTTGACAGGATCGTCATAAAAGCAAGAGGCAAGTCTATAAGCAAGGCGGTGGATATTGCGGAAATTACGAAAAACAAATTCGTACAGGATATCAAATATTCAAAAATAAACATTGAGACAGAAAAAGTCGAAGGTGAAAGGGGAGAAACAAACGTTTCATCGATTGAAATAACACTCGAAAAGTAAAAAAATAACAATATACTGGGCAAAAATTTTTCATTGCCTTTTTATATTATTTGATTTGGTGGTTTTCATAGAGAAGATTTGTTTTCTTTGCGGAAGCGAATTTCAATGCCACGACGGCATATTTTCTTGCTGGTGTTCAAAAGTCAAAATAACTAAGGAATATCTTGGATATCTAAAAACTGTTTCCTCTGATTGTGTGTGTCCTCAATGCCTTTTGAAGGGCGTAAGTGAATTGTAACGATATTTAAGTTTATCAAAAATTCTGGTAAAAAGTTTAAATTGCTTCCTACCGATTACTGTATCGCTGATATTTAATGGGAGAAGTTTTGAATATTAAAATGGACGTAAGCGGGAAGTTAGACATCATAAATAAACGTATAGAGGAGGTGTTACAAACAGATAATCCTCAACTGACTGAGATGTCTCTTTACACATTAAAATCAGGTGGAAAAAGGCTCAGGCCATTAATAGTACTGCTTGTCTATGAACTAATTACTGATTATGACATTGAAAAGGTATTGGATCTCGCTGTTGCTTACGAAATAATGCATTCTGCAAGTCTCATTCATGATGATATAATTGATGAGGCCGATGAAAGAAGGGGGTCCCCAGCATTACATATTAAATACAATATTCCAGATGCTATTGTAACAGGGGATTTTCTGTTCTCAGTGGCCTACAGGCTTGGGGCTACTTATGGAAAAGAAGTCTCTGAGATTGTGGCAAAAGCCGCAAGAAAACTGGCAGAGGGGCAAATAATGGAATCGAGGAATCTTGGGAATCTGCAAATTACAGAAAATGAATATTTTCAAATAATTAGCAATAAAACTGCCTATTTCTTTGGAGCGGGGGCAAAGTCAGCAGCATATGTGGCGACTAATGACAAGGAAATGCAGGAAAATATGTTTAAATTTGCATATAATGTTGGGATGGCTTTCCAGATAACTGACGATGTGCTAGACATAATAGGAAAGGAGGAGAACATAGGAAAGAAACCTTTCACTGATTTCAAGCACAGTGCCTTAACTTTGCCTATGATTTACGCAATCAAAAGGGGTAAAAATGAGGATGTTGTCAATTTGAAACATGTGATAAAAGGAGAAAGGACTGACGCAGATAGTATAGAAAAGGCAAAACAGTTTTTGGTTAATTGCGGTGCCGTTGATTATTCCATAGGCCTTGCCAAAAATTATATTGAAGAAGCTATAAAAGCGATGAAATCTGCAAAAAGGACACCAGATTTAGAAACGCTTCTTCAAATTGCTTACAGCGTAGTTAGCAGGATTAGGATATAGATGACGAGAATAATATTGTTTACCGGAAAAGGTGGAGTGGGAAAGACAAGTGTTTCTGCAGCCACAGGATTACTTTGCGCTAAGGAGGGAAAGAAGACTCTCATTATTTCTACTGATCCCGCCCACAGTCTTAGGGATGCTTTTAACAAGGAAATTGGGTCAGAGCCGAAAAAACTTGCTGAAAACCTTTATCTTCAGGAAATAAGTGTAACAGAAGCCATTAAAAAATACTGGGAAAAACTAAAGCTTTATCTTACCTCCCTTATGAGATCTCAAGGGGTGGAAGGAATTGCTGCTGAAGAGATAGCCACTCTTCCAGGCTTTGACGAAGCTTCTGAACTGCTTTACATAAGACAATATGCCCTGGAAGGTACTTATGACGTAATAATAATGGATACGGCCCCAACAGGTGAATCCTTGAAATTGCTTTCTTTTCCAGAGGCTTTTTCGTGGTATATGGAAAGACTATTCCCCATAAGCAGAAAGACAGCAAAGATAATGAGACCTTTGATGAAACCTTTGCTGGGACTTCCTATCCCTGATGACACAGTTTTCGCCAGCATTGAGGATCTCTACTCCCAAATGAGGGATGTAAAGGATATACTATCAGATAGCTCCAAGACAACAATCAGGCTTGTTTGCAACCCAGATGTTATGTCCTTTAATGAGACTAAAAGAGCTTACACATATCTATTGATGTACGGATATTCTGTCGATGCGCTCGTAATTAACAAAATTTACTCAGATGATACCGGTGAATTTCTTCTCAAATGGAGGAAATCTCAAAATCAAATTATAGAGGAAGTGGAAGATGCTTTTGGTGATATAAAAATATACAAAGTACCTATGAGTGAGGAGGAACCAACTGGGACTAAAAAACTGGAAATAATGGGAAAAACAATTTACGGTAGGGATAAACCTTGGGAAATCTTATCAAATATAGAACCACCCATAGAATTTGAAATTAATGGGAATAAAAAATATGTCAAAATGAAAGTTCCCTTCGCCAATAAGGAAAATCTGGAGCTTCACAATCGTGGCGGTGAACTGGTTGTGCAGATAGATAATTGGAGGAGAGTATTTTTCCTTCCCCAGACTATGGCAGATTTAAATCCGTCGAGCGCAGAATTTAATAAAGGAAAACTCATTATAGAGATGATATAGATGGTAGAAAAAACAATAGGAGGAAAAAATGGAAAGATTCACTTTGAGATCGATATAGAACTTCCGGAAGTCAAGGAAGGCATGATGGATATAGTGTCCCTTATAAAGGGAGCAACCGATGAGATCCTTGACCTTGGAAAGAAGATCCTCAATAAGGCCCAGGATGAACCAAAGGAAATCAAAAAAATAAACATTAAATAAAGTTTAATTTACTTGATTCCATCAAATCACTTAAAAAAATAAATGTTTGGTAATAATTCGCTTGTTGTATAATTCTATAAATGGTTCTATTAAGATATTTGATAATGCAAGACTGACTTTATTACGTGTACCGAAAAATAGTCTATTTTGTTTCTTTAATTTATTAGAAAAGGATCCCTTAACCTTGCCGGATCCTAACTCAAAAGACATTAAATTTGAAAAATGAAAGTAATGTATTCTTATTCAATAAACATATGAAGGGATTTGATTTTTAGAAAATATCCAATAATATTACTTTTAAATATTGAACTATGTGCTAAATTATAATCATATGCATAATGAGACCTATAAAATGTACCGTTAGGAATAATAAGGGTCAGAAAATATGAGGGTATGAGATCTATTAAGGAAATTAGGGATGAGACCTTTGATAAACTTGGTCTCTCGGAAGAAAATTCAGGGGTCTACTATGGGAAATGGGAGAAATACAATAAGGAGGGTTCCATTGAAGTTAAAAGTCCGATCGATGGTACTTATCTTGGAAGAGTATCAGTCGCTTCAGAAAGTCAGTACAGAAATGCAATAAAAACCATGGAAAAGGAATTTATTGAGTGGTCAGAAACACCAGGTCCGAAAAGAGCCCTCGCTATAAAGGCACTGGCAGACGGAATTAAGGACAAAAAGGAACTTCTGGGAAGAATTGTTTCACTTGAAGTCGGTAAGGTTACCACAGAAGGTCAGGGTGAAATCCAGGAGATGATTGATATCGGGTATTTTGCCACAGGTCTTGGAAGGCAGATTTACGGATTGACAATGGCAAGTGAGAGGCCACACCATAGGCTTTACGAACAATATGTTCCTCTCGGAGTAATTGGTGTGATAAGTGCGTTCAACTTTCCATCTTCTGTTTGGTCGTGGAATGCATTTATAGCAGCTACAGTTGGTGACACAGTGGTTTGGAAACCTTCAAGCAAAGCCTCATTAAGTTCAGTAGCAGTGATGAAAGTGCTTGATGATATTATGACCAAAGAGAACATTCCACCTATCTTTGCACTTATTAATGGTAGGGGTAGAGAGATTGGGGAATTGATGGCAGAAGACAAATCCGTAAAATTAATCTCATTCACAGGCTCAGTCAAAACCGGAAAACATATCGCTGAGAAGGTATCCTCAAGACTGGGTAAAACCATCCTTGAACTTGGAGGAAATAACTGCGCAATTGTTAGTGAGAAATCTGATATGAAGGTGGCCCTGAAAGGCGTGGCCTTTGGAGCCCTTGCTACAGCCGGACAGAGATGCACAAGTACAAGAAGAGTGGTTGTAAACGAAAAAATTTATGACGATTTCAAGGAGAAACTTAAGAACATTTACGAAAGAGCAAAAACTGGAAACCCCCTTGAGGAGGGAGTTATTGTTGGCCCTATGATCGATGAGGAGGCCGTGAATAATTACGAAAATGCCATAAAGAAAGCCATAGAACAGGGAGGGAAGGTAATTACAGGAAACAAGGTAATAGAGAAAAAGAAGGGTTACTATGTAATGCCAACAATAATTGAGGCAAAATATGGCATGGAGATAACAAAGGAAGAAACTTTTGCTCCGATCCTATATATGTTCAAATATTCAACTATGGAAGAGGCAATGAAAATTCACAATGATGTACCACAGGGCTTATCTTCTGCAATTTTTACAACCGATCTTAGAGAAGAAGAATATTTCCTGTCTGTCAGGGGATCCGATTGCGGACTTGCGAACGTAAACACATCAACGGCCGGTGCAGAAATTGGAGGAGCTTTTGGAGGAGAAAAAGACACTGGCGGAGGAAGAGAAAGCGGCAGTGATGCGTGGAAATCGTACATGAGAAGACAGACTGTCACAAAGAACTATGGTCAGGACATACCTCTGGCTCAGGGAGTGCAGTTTAATTTGGAGTGAGTGTGTAAACATAATACCTTTCATAATTTTGAATAATTTAAGTGACCCTTACCACTATCCCATTTTAGAGAATCTCATAATAAATAAAGACAATTTTTAACTTTCAATAGAAGGAAATAAAATTTTAACGTAACAGTAAATAATTTGTGATCTTGAAAAATTATACTATTCTTCGAAAAAAGATTTTTCCATCTCTTTTCTCTTCTTTCTTCTCTTGAAATAGTTGATTATTACATATATGTAGAGGAACAATCCGAGATAGATCAAAGAATTCAACAATGGATACGCTGGATCAGAATAAGATAAATCTGCAACAGTTGAATTTATGGTTACGTTATCCTTCAATTCTGCGGTTATCATAACCTTGTAACTTAGCCAGGGATAAATACCATTGATGAATGAATATGTACTTGTGTTTGAATTTATCATTATTTTGGTCCAGTTATTCTGATTAGACGATTTATAATTGATCACAAAATACTCAATATCTTTTCCAATATTGGTAGCCCAGGAAATGTATGATGAGAAGAATAAAATTGGGAATAATCTTGTGATTGTTACAGTGGGAGGGTATTTGCTTAATGTCTTATCCTCCGGGTATAGGGTTATATTTAATTGACTGTTTTTTGTGACATTAAATGAATAGGAATACTTATCAAAGTACCTATTTGAGAAAGAGAGGTTTACTTGCCCATATGGGACCCATATACTGAACTGACCATTGACATCACTGTATGCATAATCTGTATTATTGTATTTAATTAACACATTTCTTATTGGTATTACGAGATTATCCAGTGCATCATAAAATTCATTGGTAATGGTCCCATTCACAAAATAGCCTTTCCCATCCCCTTGCAACGCAAATGGGGCGTATACCACGTTATTTCCAGGAGTAAGGTTAATTGATGCATTTGCACTTATAAATCCACTGGACGATATCTGGAGATCGTAATTTTGTGGTGTTAACGACTCCCTGAATGGATATTGAAGGATTTTCTTCTGACCGCTCAAGTATATCTTAGAATCAGCTGGAGAGATATTTAATGATATATTGACATTCTTTTCGATCATTTGTATTGAACTTTCCTTTCCCGTTACCTTTCCTGAAAACTCATAAAATCCATAAGAAGACAGGGAGATGTTACTCACAAGACCAACTCTTGAAAAATCTAAATTTCCAGAAAATTCCAATGGATAGAGATAATCGAGGAAACCTGAAAAATTTGATTTGAAGTAAGCAGAAGAATTATAATTTACGCCAAGATACTGTCTTTCATAGTATGGTGTAGTTATATTAAATTCCTCAAGGTTACCTTTCCAATAATATTTCAAATTATACTTAGCCCCGGAATTAAGGGATGAATTATTGGAATAGATGGATATTCCGTTAAGGATAAAATGAGTTTTATTAGTGAAGTTAAGTTCTAAGGGGTAGGTCTGAGATATGGTGAATGCATTTGGCAAATTTGGAACAGCCAGTGGTGATGGCGTATTGGACGGGTAAAAAACTGTTCTTTTGTGATACGACTTTGCTGAAACCATGGACAAATTTGCTTGATAAAATGGGGCTATTGAAAAATTGCCAACTGATCCACTCTGATTTAATCTTGTGCCTCCGGTGACAACCTGATAATTGAAAATTGTGGAATTGATACCTTCAGGGAGAGTAGAATTCCCAGTATAGAGATGAAGGAAAGAATCGTATATGGATCCGTAAATATCGTATGGAAATATGGAATATGTCATTGAAATCTTTCCATCAACGATTCTGAGATTAGTTATGTTGAGGAATATGTAAACGGTATTATTCAAGTATCCATTCTGGTGATTAACAGGGACGAAACTGTAATTATTGCCCACCCTACTGTAGAAATAGACACCAGTCTTGTTTTCCCTAAATCCAGCAGAAATTATCTGAGAATGTGTTACATTGCTGTAAATACCTATCCCTGTTTGTTCCGTTTCATTTTGCGCCAGGCTATTCATTGAAATATTGAGTGAAGATGAAATGCTGAAATTTCCATTTTTTAACATGCCATAATAGGCATCTGCCCCATATTTGCCTATGAGTTTCTTTATATCTATGGA
Organism: Cuniculiplasma thermophilum; assembly: GCF_052315355.1. Lineage (NCBI taxonomy): Archaea > Methanobacteriati > Thermoplasmatota > Thermoplasmata > Thermoplasmatales > Cuniculiplasmataceae > Cuniculiplasma > Cuniculiplasma thermophilum. Next base: position 40,875 of record NZ_JBLSDF010000006.1, on the reverse strand, counting down.
TAGGCGGGCTACGTTCAGAGAACCCAGACCTGTTACTGGATTCCACTGAGAGTTTGCCTTATAGAAACCGTTGCTTCCACCAGAAACTGGCACAATAGCCTTACCATACTGGTCTGTATTTGCTATTCTGTAAAGATATGGGGCAAAAAATCCCAAATTCTTATGCAGATACTGTGATATCAGGATTGCTGATGCCGCTGACATTGGGGTTGCAAGACTGGTACCTCCTATTACATAACATCCGGCTCCTGCAAAAACCCTTACACCACCTTCATTGGGATTTGCATCCATTGACATATCCGGTACTCCTAATTTTGGGGCGGAAAACCCAGGAGCAACCTGGTAATTTGGGCTGTTAAAATAGACACTGTAACCTCCACCACTTCCTGACCATGCATACTGGCCATATTTCCCGTCAATAAGGTAAAGTGATGTCCCGCCAACAGATGTGACAAAGGGATCAGCAGCAGGGAAATTTACTGTTGGTGTGGATTTTCCATCAAAGGCCCCACCGTCGCCAGAGGCGGCAAAAACACCTATTCCCTTCTCTGCTGCTATCCTGAAAACCCCGTTATAAACGTCCACTAGTGATTGCCCTAACTCAGTTTCTGGAATTCCCCAGCTCAGGCTAATTTCATTAACAGAGAGGTTCTGTATGGTATAATTTATACCAGCCTGAAGATATCCAACGGAAGCGTTTGGCACAATCACCAGATATATTTTAGCGTATGGAGCAATTGCATGAAACCACTCTACGTCGGTCGCAGTTTCAATGGCCCAACTTAAATTGTAGGTGGATGGCAGACTATAAGGATAAACAAAGGAGATATTTAGTGAGGGTAGACCTTCATATGCATTAAAGGAAGATATATCGTAATTTAGATATGGATCGCCAAATGCATCAACAATTGCCACTGACATCCCCTGTCCCATATAGCCCTTATTTTCAAGTGGTGTTATATTATACGCCTGCCTTATCTGATATGCAAAAAAGGGTGGTTCTTCTGCTGGATAAGAACCACTTGGAAAATATTCTATGCAAGGCTTGGCATTAATATTCCAGGGGTTAATTGATGAATCGGACGAATTATAATTCTGATAATTTTTTGAAATTGAGTAATTTTTATAGTTCACATTTATTTGTGACTTAACAGGTTGTGATAACACTAACATGGATGATGATAGCAAAATTAGCAAAATTCCTATGGTGATTATCTTTTTACTCATTGAAACCTTATTGGAAATTTTATTAATATATGTATCATTTTCCTTTATTGGATCAGACAGATTTCTTAATCTCTCAATTTCGGAGATACTACACATCTGAAAAAAGGGTTCATGCTAATGAATTGTCTAAGAGAGAAATTGGATACATACCATTTCAGGGTACAATGATTAGGCACATTATGATAGAAGATGATCCATCCGGAAGTGCCTTGAGGACCTTTCTTAAGGAACGTGTGCCAAGGCACCTTTATCATTCTGTTGCAACATACGAACATCCTGGAAATAGAAGTATGAAGGACAAGGGATGGCTAGGTGCAGAACTCATATTTGATCTGGATGCTGACCATTTAAAAGATGCAGAGAAGATGAGCTATGCCCAAATCTTGTCTGAGGTTAAAAAACACACAGAGAGGCTTATCGAAAAATTTCTAATTGGATATCTGAACATAGACATAACAAATTTATCCCTCTACTTTTCTGGTGGAAGAGGATATCACGTCCATGTAAATAATGACGCCATGTATTCAATGAATTCAGATCAGAGAAGGGAAATATCAAATCTTGTCAGAGGTGAGGGTCTCACCGCAAAGGGATTAATTGAAGTCGTCTCCAAAGAGCATTTCTTCGGTAAGGGATGGATTCCAGAGATTGATAATGCATTTGTGGAAAATTTTAAAGAAATCCTTTCTGGTGGAAATCCGATTAAGGATGAAAAACTGTGCAATAGAATCAGACAGTACTTTCAAAATGATCCTAACGAAAGAAAGGATGAGAGAAAGAGAATCTTATTAACCCCAGGGCATGAAAAATATAAGAAACTTATAAATGATGAAATATCCCTTCTGGATAAGATTATTATTCAGATGAAGGAAAAATTTGCCTGTGAGATTGATGAACCGGTTTCCACAGATATACACAGGCTCATAAGGTTCCCATACAGCCTTCACGGTAAAACAGGATTCCAGGTTGTAAATGTAGAAATAGATAGATTTAAGGATTTTGAACCACTAAATGACGCTATTCCAGAAGAATTCAAAAAGGATGAGATTAAAATAAATGTTACACGACCCTTTGAAATAAGGCTTAACAATATTAATTTTAAACTCGACGGAAGTGAGGTTGTTCCAGCCTATACAGCCATATATGCCATTCTATCAGGTAGAGCTAATTTAGAATAATTATTAAATGATAATGCATAAAGGAAAATTAAATATATGCCAAAGCTATAAAGATTTGGTGAAAAAATGGAACTGAAAAATAGTAAAACCTTGGAGAATCTAAAGGCCGGTTTTGCAGGGGAAAGTCAAGCAAACAGAAGATATCTGTATTTTGCACAGAAGGCAGATGAGGAGGGACAGCAGGAAATATCAGCTGTTTTCAGATCAACAGCAGACGGAGAAACGGCCCATGCTTTCGGTCATCTGAAGTACCTGCAGGCAGTTGGAGACCCAGTTACTGGGGAACCCATAGGAACAACTGAACAGAACCTTAAATCTGCAATAGCAGGCGAAACCTACGAATACAGCCAAATGTACCCTGGATTTGCAAAGGTTGCAAGGGAAGAGGGATTTGATGAAATAGCACATTGGTTCGAGGTTCTTTCAAAGGCCGAAAAATCACACGCCACTAAATATCAGAAAACACTTGATGAGTTAAAGAAGCAGTGATATAATGGATATAATAAGAAGGGGTGATCTTTACACCCCTGAACAGTATTCCAAAATTTTGGGACAGGAAAGATCAAAAATAATCGAGATCAAGAAAGAGAGAAGAGTGCATTCAAGAACATTCAGCTTCTTATTTGAAAACAGAGAGACAATACTTAATCAGATTAATGAGATGATATATGTTGAGAATGTACACGATGAGAAAGAAACTGAGCACCTTTTGGAAACATACAACAAGCTGATTCCAGAAAAGAATGAGTTTAGCATAACGATGTTCATAGAAATTAGTGATGAAAAGACATTAATGAAAGAAATGCCAAGGCTCGTAGGCATCGAGGATAGTGTATTCTTTATCTTTGATGATCAAGAACTAAAATGTATACCAGAGGAGGGCCGTTCCACGGAAACTCTGGAATCCACATTGCAATATTTGAGAGTTAAGTTTTCGATGGCAGATGCCGAAAAATTCAGAAGTGCAAAAAACGCATTTATATCTACAAAACATAAAAATTATAGCGAGAGTGCTCAAATACCATCTAAGCTCCTGGAAAATCTCAAAAAAGAAATATATTAATTGTTTTCTTTTATATCATTAATAATGATAGAGCTCAATGGTGTCTCTAAGGTCTATGGCAGAAGTTCTGAAGGAGTAAGGAAGATAAGTTATACCTTTGAGAGCGGAAAGGTGTATGGTCTGGTAGGGCCAAATGGTGCTGGAAAAACTACCTTAATAAGAATGCTATCTGGTTCGCATACCCAGTCTGAAGGTTCTATTGTGGTTGATAACTATGATATAATCAAGGACAGGGAGAGTGCACTGATAAGAGTGGGATGGATGCCCGATGCCTCCATATTAAATGGTTATTGGAGGATCATAGATCAGTTTGAATATTTTGGAGTATTGCGAGGTCTTGGTTCTGTTGAAGCGAAAACAAAGGCCATAGAACTTCTTAAAGGGTTCGGCATTGATCAGAATTTGTGGAATAAAACTATGAGAAAACTCTCACTTGGTCAAAGAAGAAGAGTCTCCTTGGCCTTTGCCGTCCTCAATGATCCTGCGAATATATTGATGGATGAGCCTTACAATGGATTTGATCCAGACGGCATAAGAATGATAAGTGAATTCATATTAAATGAGAGGAATAAAGGGAAGACAGTAATTGTTTCCTCCCATATATTGAAAGAACTTGAAAGCGTTGCCGATGAAGTTATAATGATTGAGAAAGGCAGAATTGTTGATAGCATTTCAAAGAATTCACTGGAGAAGTCAGAGTTGATTAAAATTACACTGGAAGTTAAAAATCCTGATGATACCATACTTGAACTTCTGGAGAGTCTGGGTGATGTAAGAAGAATAGGAAACCGGTTTGAAATTACCTGCAGCTCAGAAGAAAAGGTAGAAGACTTAAATACTTCATTGGTCAAGAGTGGTTACAAGGTTACGCTGTTTAAGACAGAGAAACCTACAGTTGAAGATTTTTATTTCTCAAAGGGCAAAAATGAAAAATGAACTGATGTAATTAAATATGAAGAATAAAATAACCCATAATAATATAATTAAGACTTGCCGTCAGTTTTTGGATGTGTCTATTAGATATTCATACATCCAATTAATTGCTTTATGAATCTAAAAACCCTAAGAAGTAATACAATCCTTTCCAATTTCAAAATTAAGAACAGGCCTGCCGGGATTCGAACCCGGATCTTGGGCTCCGGAGGCCCAAATGATATCCATTACACTACAGGCCTAGTTTTTATAACCAATCCGTCTCAACAATTCTTTTCTTTTATCCTTGTCCTGGTCATTCTCTATTCCCAATGGACTGAAACCATCGATTACCCCTAGGATACCAGCCCTGTCCTCCTTTCTTATTACTATAACTTCCAGAGGGTTGGCAGTAGCAGCAAATATTCTTCCAACTTCCTGACACTGTTTTATCTGATTCAGAATTGCAATAGGAAAGACGTTTTTCAATATTATAAGGAAGGTGTGACCAGCACCTATACTTTTTATGTTTGATATGGCATAATTTATTAGATCCTTATCATTACCTTCGTACCTGATTAGTCTGTCTCCGGAAGCCTCTGAAAAAGCAACAGCGTAAATTGCATCAGGTCTCGATGTCCTGACAATTTCCACTAAATCTTCCACGGTTTTGATAAAGTGAGAGTAACCCAGGATTACATTGCACCCATCCGGAAAATCGATTTTGACCGATTCAATGTGTTCCATCTCTCTTGCATTGAAGATACCTATAATTTAATTTCTACTTTTCATTTCACACAACTCTCTTAACCTATCTTTCAGGGAAGACTGATCTTTTTCAATAAAAATTCAATTTATTTAAATTCTTATATGCCATAATGGGTTGGTAAATGAACATTTATGAAGAGATTTCCCAAAGGATAAGTTCTGGAGAGATTTCAAATGGTGATCAGCTGCAAAAGTTGAAGGTTCAGCTGTCCAGAAAGTACGGAATGGATAGGGTACCGTCTAACTCTGAAATATTAAATTCAGGATACCTCGATGAAAACGCAAAGGATATACTTAGACTGAAACCAACAAGAACAATATCAGGCGTTGCTGTGGTTGCTGCTATGACCTCCCCTGAGATGTGCCCACACGGCAGATGTATCTTTTGCCCCGGTGGACTGGAAAATAATTCACCTCAGGCATATACAGGTTATGAACCATCAGCCCTGAGAGGAAGAATGAACAACTATGACCCTTTCAGTATAACGTTCAACAGGCTGAAACAGCTTGAAACCATAGGTCACGATACTTCAAAGGTAGACCTGATTATTATGGGCGGTACGTTTACCGCCAGGAGTAAGGAATATCAGGAAAGCTTTGTAAAGGGATGCCTTGACGGCATGAATGGAAGCGTGTCGCCATCCCTTGAAGAGAGCATTAGGATAAATGAAACATCAAGAAGGAGATGCATAGGGTTAACGGTAGAGACAAAGCCAGATTGGTTTTTTGAAAAAGAAATTGAAGAATCGCTGAAATATGGAACTACCAAGGTCGAGCTTGGAGTGCAGATAATTAATGAGGAGGTCCTAAGATTAAATCATAGAGGGCACGGTGTTGAGGAGATCGAAAAATCCACGTTGCTTTCCAAGAACGCAGGACTAAAAATTGTTTATCACGTCATGCCTGGTATGTATGGTTCAGATTTTCAAAAAGATCTTGAAAGCTTCAGGAAAATGATATCAGATGCAAGGTTTAAACCGGATATGTTTAAAATCTACCCGACCCTGGTGGTGAAGGGGACCAAATTATATAATATGTGGAAGGCGGGAGAATATACACCAATGGAAACAGAAGAGGCTGCCAGATTGATATTCAACTTTATGAAGGAAATGCCCCCATGGATAAGAGTCCAGAGAATGCAGAGAGACATACCAGTAAAGTTCATAGATGCAGGTGTAAAGCGAAGCGATCTTAGAAATATGGTAGATTGGATGCTTAAAGAAAATAAGGTAAAATCCAAGGAAATTAGAGGTAGGGAAATCGGATTCACCACATCCAATGGATCAGAACTTGTGATGAAAAGGATAGATTATGATGCATCTGGAAGTAAGGAGATATTCATATCCTTCGAGGATGAAAATGAGAATCTTGCTTCCTACCTAAGACTGAGGAAGATACCTGAAGATTCATGGAAGAAAGAAACCAGGGCTGTTGGCATGGTCAGAGAAATAAAAACTGTGGGAAGAGTTGTTCCGATTGGACAACATGATGATAAATTGTACCAGCACAAGGGCCTTGGAAAAAGGATGCTTATGGAAGCTGAAAGAATAACCAGAGAAGAATTCCAATATGACAGAATAATGGTTATCAGTGGAATAGGGGTGAGGGAATATTTCAGAAAACTTGGATACAGTGATTACGGTACATATGTCAGTAAATCACTCTAATTATTTTCCACGAATGGATAAATTTCATTTCAGTAATAATCATTAATAAACATTATGCTTTTTCCAAGTATTTGTAAGAAATCAACTTAATGATTTCTCCAGTATCCTATATAACTCTTGTGGATTAAGCTTTAATATTTCCGAATTATCCAAAGTGAAATGTATCAAGTCGGTTTTTGGGTAATACCCCTAGCTGTTATGGTTGGCTTGGCGTCAATTTATCTGATTTACACAATAATAAGGGCTGAGAAGTTATGACCTCACTTGATGGTATGTCCACATCCAGCGGGAATTTTTGGTTAAAATTTTTTGTAAATGAAAGGATTGTATCAGGTGTCATAATTATTGTAATTTATCTGGCAGTTATCTCCTTTCTCGGATATCTTCTAGCTCCGTACATAAAGAAATTGTACAGGGGAGAGAACACATATTTAAGAAGATACACTGCTCCAATTATTGAAAAGATTGAAAAACTGGCGGGCGTGGATCCTAAAAATACAAGCAATTTTAAGGGTTATTTCCTGACCCTGATTATTTTTAATTTTATTGTAGGTGTTTTTTCCCTCTCTTTTCTTTTGATTCAGGGACAATTTTTTAAATTCCCTGGTCAAAGACCCATGAATTTTTACCTTGCCTTCAACACGGTTGTAAGTTTTCTTACCAATACAGATTTACAGCATTATTCAAACCCCCTAAGATTGAGTTATAGTGATGTAACCATTGTAATAATTGGGCTTATGTATGTGTCAGCTGCCACAGGGTTTGCAGCATCTATGGCATTTATAAGAGGTATAATAAACGACGATGGAAAACTCGGTAACTTCTTTCATGACTTTCTTGTTTCCATTTTCGATCTGCTTCTACCTCTTTCTTTCTTGACAACAGTATTATTGATCATTTTCGGCGTTCCGGATACAACCTATACGAGTATTGTAATACATCCATTCTTTGACAAATTCACCTTAAACATTCCAATCGGACCTGTTGCTTCTCTGGAGGGGATCAAAAATATAGGAACAAATGGTGGTGGTTTTTACGGAGCCAACGCAGGATACCCCTTTGAAAATCCGTCATGGATAACCAATCTAATAGAAGTGATATCCTTTACCATAATACCAATAGGTTCCATATTTGCAATTGGTCAGGTGCTTGAGAACAGAAAGTTTTCCAGCATGCTTTTTGGCGTAATAATAGTTCTTTTCTCCTTCAGTGCATTCCTTGCCTTTTTTGGTGAAATATCAGGAGTTCCTGCTCTTTATAACATAGGATACAATTTCGGTGGCAATTACATAGGAAAAGAAACTGCCTTGGGAATCTCACAAAGTACAATTTTTGGAAGTGCGGCCACGCTCACATCAACAGGTGCTGCAAATGCAGCCCTGATAGATTATACCCCGGCCGGGATTTTAGGAATTCTATTCCCAATGCTACTGAATGATCCACTTGGCGGAGTAGGCACTGGTGTTTTGAATATTTTTTCCTATGTTATATTTACAGTTTTCCTTGTGTCTTTGATGGTTGGTAAACTTCCTGAAATTATGAGCCTGAAAATAAGTTCCAGGGAGATAAAATATTCAACATTCAGTCTTATTATACATCCTCTTATCATAATAGTACCACTTGGGTTCACCCTTCTCTTTGCGCCCATCTTGATGAAAAGCTTTGTCAATACACATCCGGATCAGATTACTGCACTGCTTTACGAATATGCATCGGCCGCATCAAATAATGGTTCAGAGGTTGGAGGATTCGCCACAAACTCTCCATTTTTTAATGTTCTGGACGGCATTATAATGTTAATGGGCCGTTATCCCATTATGGCCTTTCAGCTGATTGTGGCAGAATCCTTTGCCTATAAGAAGCCAAAGGTACAATATGGCAGATCTGTAGATATTGGCTCATTCTGGTTTGGATTCATGCTATTATTCACGATGATCTTACTTGGATTGATATCTTTCTTTCCCATACTTTCAGCAGGACCTTTACTGGCGTGGGGAAGGGCATTCTCTTTACTTGTAGGGGTGGTTAGATGAATCAATACATAGAAGCAGCCTTTAATGCAATTAAAAGCTTCGATCCCCGTAAAATCATAAGAAATCCGGTTATGTTCATCACTGAACTTGCCATGTTTGTTTCTGTATACCTTTTGATATTCCATTCCCAGTACGGACTTAATCTGAGCCCTGTGTATATTCAATTCTATGTTTCTGTTATTATCCTCTTATTTCTAACAATTTTCTTTTCGAATCTTGCAGAATCACTGGCAGAAGGCAAGAGCAGAAATATAACTGCAACGCTGAAAAAAATGAAGCGTGAGACAAACGGAAGGGTTGTGGATGAAACAGGTGAGAGGATGATTCCCTCGACAGAACTTAGAAAGGGAATGATCGTTGAGGTCAGGAAAGACGAAACCGTCCCAACTGATGGAGAAATTGTTGAGGGGAGAGGTTATTTTAACGAATCTTCAATCACAGGTGAGTCTAAACCTGTTTTTAAAGTCCAGGGGGATAGCGTAACTGGTGCAACGGTGCTTCTCGATAATAAGGTTAAGATAAGAATAACTGCAAATCCTGGAGAAACTTTTCTCGACAAGATGATTGAACTTGTTGAAGGATCCATAAGAGCAAAGACGCCAAACGAGATTGCACTTTCCATTTTGCTATCAGGTCTAACTCTTGTCTTTCTTATAATAACATCTTCAGTATACACCCTAGGTACATTTCTGAATACAAACGTGAACCTGTTTATACTGGTTGTCTTATTGATATGTCTCATACCCACAACCATAGGAGCTTTACTTCCGGCCCTTGGTGTAGCCGCAATAAATAAAGTAAGCCAATTCAACGTTATCGCAAAAAGCGGTAGGGCTGTTGAGAATGCAGGGGACATAGATACTATTATACTTGATAAAACCGGCACAATTACAATTGGGGACAGAGAGGCAAATGCAATTTACCCGAATCGTGATATAACAGAGGATGATCTTTACAAAGCTGCATACATATCTTCATACTTTGACGAAACAAAGGAAGGAATATCCGTAGTGAAAAAGGCTCTAGAAAAAAGGCCTGATCTTAAGGATATCCCCATGAATGAGTATGAATTTGTTCCCTTTACTCCAGATACGAAATTCAGTGGGGTAAAAAAAGGAAAAGAATTCATATACAAAGGTTCCCCAAATGCAATCTGGGAACTGGCAGGCAGTAAGGATAACTACATAGAAGCAAGGTGTGCAGAAATATCCTCAAGGGGAGGAACAGCCATGGTTGTAATCTCAGACAAAGGTATACTAGGTGCAATTGAATTCAATGATATATTAAAACCATGGATTAAGGAGAGAATTGAAGCATTAAAAGCTATGAACATTAAACCTGTAATGTGTACAGGAGATAATGAGCTCACGGCTCAGTACATAGCCCGTGAGGCATCCATTGATGAAGTTGTTGCCAACAGTAAACCAAAGGATAAATACAACAAGGTTCAGGAAGAGAAAGAAAAACAGAGAATGGTCGCAATGGTAGGGGATGGGACAAATGATGCACCAGCCCTTGCACTTGCAGACGTTGGATTCGCCATGAATAGCGGAACCCAGGCCGCCAAGGATGCTGCCAACATGATAGATCTGGAAAATGACCCCACTAAGTTGATGGATGTGATATTCCTTGGAAAACAGATATTGATTACAAGAGGCTCTTTAACCACGTTCAGCATTGCCAATGACATTTCAAAATATTTTGTCATCATTCCTGCGGTCTTTTTTATGTTTCCTCAACTTTCCTTTATTAATATCCTTGGCTTCACTGATCCTTTGCTTGCCGTGACTTCGGCGCTCATATTCAATACGTTCATCATACCCATGTTAATTCCGTTGGCCATAAGAGGGGTAAAATTCAGGCCATCGGGAATAAACGATCTCCTCAAAAGGAATATTATAGTTTATGGGGTAGGTGGCGTGCTGCTTCCATTTCTGGCAATTGGTGCCATTTATTACATTTTGTTGGGGGTAGGTGTCCTATGGTAAAAATGAAGGAATTTTTGGGGATAGTAAAATCGTCAGTAATAATTATGGTAATAATAATTCTGATTGTGGGATTCATAATACCCAGCGTCACATCTCTTGTGGCTGAGAATTTGGATCCAGGATCTGCAAATGGGAGCCAGATCAATCTTGATGGAAAGATTTATGGAAGTTATCTTCTTGCCCAGGCTTTTAACAGAAGCTACTTCTTTCAAGCTAGACCGTCTGCTATAAATTTCAATCAAAGTACCTCAGGTGCGCCCGAGTGTGCTCCTGGAACAAATGCTTCTCTGAATCAGACCTTGCAAAATATACATAAATTTGAAGAGATGAATCCAAATGTCACCTTAAGTCAAATTCCTGGAGAGATGGTTATGGATTCTGCTTCAGGGCTTGACCCCAACATTCCACTTGAAGGTGCCCTCATTCAGGAGAAGAGAGTTGAACAGGCCATAATCAATCTGGGAAAACTCAAGAACGTAAGCCTATCGTGGAATGAAGTCAATAGTACAATCAATAGCCTAATAAATGAAAGCAAATCTCAGGATTTCCCCATATTTGGTTCTTACTACGTTAATATTATGTATCTTGATGTTGGAATCATAAATTTCCTGATGAACCACAATATATTGAGTAAATCATCTCTTGATTAATATTGAATCTATAGGTATATCTTTCATAATCCTTTTTATATCAGAATTTATTCGAACGTTTGAATAAGGATCCGGCCTTAGTCCAAGTATTATAAGGTCAGACGAGGAAGCATAGAGTCTGTTCATTACAGACTCCCTTAGATTTTCACCTGAGAGTTTTGTTATTTCGTAATCCAGATTCAATTCCTTCCATATCTCATTGTTCATTATGGTTTTGAAACCATGAATTTTCTTTTTGTCAAAATCTGTCATATCGCACAGTGAAAATTTGGCCCCCAATACCTTTGCAAATATTGCTGATAGATAAACTGACTTTCTCGTATTCAGCCTTTCGCTCATTGGTACAAATATATTTTTGTATGGGAATGTGTCCCGTTTAAGAGAAACTGCGGCAACTGTGTTTTTGGAATTTTTGATAACATAATCCCCTATTGGGCCAAGTAAGGATGTTGATATTCCAGGCCTTGCTCTACTGCTCATCAAGACAAGATCGTAATTTCTTGAATTTACCTCTGAAATGATGCCTTCCTTTATGCTTTTGGAACTCTGGATCTTTGGGATTACATTGAGACCTTCACTTTTAGCCTCCTTATAGGCATTCATGATTATGGCCACTTTCTGGCTCCAAGTTACCTCTTTGGTCTCTTCTTTAATTGTTAATGCCGTAATTTGAGAGCCAAGAACCCTTGCGAACTGGGTTGCAATTGTAAAAGCCTTTTTTGAGCTTTCTCCTTTGGCCATAGGGACAAGGATACGATCCGTCTTTGCCAGATAGGAGGTTTGCTGATCTATCATAATTATGTAATGCCTACAAGATAATAAAAACTTTTGTTAGCTTTTCCATAAGTAAATGTATGGATATATAGATATTTAATAGGTTAGCGAATATCAGATGTTCATGAATTAGAATATAGTCCATGATAATGGGTAACATGTAAGTTATTTAACGTTGTTATAATTACCTAGACGTGCAGTGCCTGATAATTAATGGAGGTAGTATCTTCGGCTATAAAAATATGACACAAATAGCCAGATTTCCGGAAGATGAGGCTTTTGTCATCGATATGGATGCTTTAAACAGGTATCAATTTAATTTTAAGCTTTATTCCGAAATTTCAAAGTATATTGAATTTACGCTTATGGCCTACCCGTATAAGGAAAACGATCTTATCGACCTTATGATTTCAGGTGCATCCAGGGTTGTAATAAATAATACACTAGATGATGAGAAATTAAGAAATTTCTTCGATATAACAGATGAACTGGTTATGCGTTGTTCTACTCCAATGGACATAAGAAGATTCAATGAATTTGGTGGAAATATGTATTTAACTTGCAGAATTTATGATAGACCAGGATTATATTTCTACTATGGTCCATTTCACGAGATAAATGAAAAAATAATCTGGTTGTCCGACTACCCAGATAGTCTAAAATACGACTGTTAATCCATTCCCGAATGGAGTGAACAGCCACGAATTTAAAAACCGATTACCCCATTATTTCCGAATTATCTCTTTTCGAGATGTGCCCTACAAAAACCCATTATATGGAACTATCTCCACTCCCAACGTAATATTATAATTTTATTATTCCCAACAATACATATTTAAGCAGATCACATAATCGTATATCCTATATCATATAAAAAAGGATAATTTTCAAGAATATATTTGAAATTACTTGCTCAGTTAGGGGAAGTAATGTGTTGCAATAAGTAAAAACCAATGGAATAGGACATTTACAAAATCAAGGGATTATTGCCTATTATTGACCTGATTATCCAATTAACTTCTACTCAGTGAAGGCGAATAATTGCTCTTGTAGTTAATGAAAGAATCCATTTAAGGGTTTACTCAATGAACAATGTCTTATAATTTAAGTTAAGCTGCAGTATTAAAGGCCTTGAATGTGAATGCTATTAAAATGCCCAGTTAAAAATTAAGAAGTATATTTCATTCCTACTTATCCCCTCCCCATATTCCTGTTGTTTTATGTGGAATTTAAGGGATGAATCACATTATCAATTTTACATTCTTTTCCAGGGAGTTCCCTTATTGTGAACATGCAGATAATATTGGAACTCTTTCTGACAATTAGGAAAGTATGACATTCCAATTTATCAGAAAATTTAGGAAATCTAAAAATAAGCGTAAACACTTAAACTTGAATGTCAGATCTGAAGACTAAAATCGGGAGTCTCGAACTTGAACACCCTGTAATGCTGGCTTCCGGAATACTGGATGAGAATGGCTACACTATTAAAAGAATACTTGAAGAGGGAGCAGCTGCCGCGGTAACTAAATCAATTGGAAACGAGGAAAGAAATGGGTATATTCCACCAGTTGTAGTTGAGAACGAAAGTTATATAATCAATGCAATGGGTCTCCCTAACCCTGGTATAGAAATCTACGAGGAAGAGATTCATATAGCAAAAAAAGCCGGGAAACCAGTAATTGGAAGCATATTTGCAGCAGATTCAAACGGTTTTTTAAGCCTTGCTGAAAGGATGACGGATTATGGAGTTGATGCAATTGAACTTAATCTTTCCTGCCCACACGTTAAGGGATTTGGAACCGAAGTTGGAAGTGATCCCGTTCTTGTTAAGGAAATAGTGAAAGAACTGAAAGGTTCAATAGATATTCCTATCTGGTCCAAACTTTCTCCTAACGTAACCAGCATCCTAGATATTGGTCAGGCAGCCTCAGAAAGCGATGCACTGGTACTTATTAATACAGTAAGAGCCATGGCTATTGACATCTATGCAAAGAAACCAGTTCTTACTAATATATATGGTGGGATGTCAGGACCAGCAATCAAATCTGTTGGAATTAGGATGGTATATGAAATCAAAAAGGAACTAGATGTGGAAGTTGTGGGTGTTGGTGGCATACAAAATGGGTATGATGCTTTAGAGTATATAATGGCAGGAGCTTCTGCAGTTCAGGTTGGAACCGCAGTTTGGAAATATGGAAGGGGTATATTCAAAAATATTAAGGAAGAAATGACTCAATTTATGGAATCCAATGGGATTAAGAGGATTGATGATATTGTTGGGGTGGCAGTTCAATGATTTATCATTTACAGATAAAAAAGAAGGTAAAGGAGACTCCAACAGTTTTCTCAATGTATTTTGACTGGGAAGTGGAGGTATTTCCTGGTCAGTTTGTAATGGTTTGGGTCCCAGGGTATTCAGAAATTCCTATGACTGTGGCAACAGTAGATGGTTCAAAATGTATAACTGTAAAGGTATATGGAAAAACCACCGAAAAACTTTCTGAGTTTGAGAAGGGAGATATACTATATCTACGTGGTCCCTATGGAAAGCCGTTTACAAACACTAATGGGGAAAAATTGCTTATTGGAGGCGGATCGGGAATGGCATCCCTGAGATCTTTGATTGATGAGAATGCAACGGGGATAATAGCCGCAAAAACAGGCGATGAGTTACTTTTTGAGAATGCGTTTTCCCCAGGTAAAGCAATATGTGTTACCGAAGATGGATCAAAAGGAATAAAAGGACTTGTCATGGAAGGCATCAAGACTGTTGATCTGACAAAATTTAAAGCCATATATGTTTGTGGTCCTGAAATGATGATGAAATCTGTTTTTGAGATGTTAAAAGACAAAAACCTCAATGTTGAATTCTCCTTTGAGAGAAGTATGAAATGCGGCATTGGACTATGTGACTCCTGCTCCATAGATGGATTACAGGTATGCAAGGATGGTCCTACATTTAATTTGAATGATGTCAGGAAAATGTACGAATTTGGCAGAACAAAACTTTCATCCTCGGGAAAGAGAATCTATATGAAGTGATTTGAATGCTAATAACAGAGATTTTTCACAGTATTCAGGGGGAAGGGCCACTCACAGGGACACCCATGCTCTTTATCAGAACAAACAGGTGTAATTTAAGGTGCAAATGGTGCGATACGACATATAGCTTTGAGGGTGGAAAGGAATATGCAATGAAGGACCTTGTTGAGATAGCTGAAAAATCCTGGGAAAAATGGATCTGCTTGACAGGCGGCGAGCCACTACTACAGAGGGATGCACCTGAACTGGTTAGGGAAATCAATAATCTGGACAAAGGTGTTCTCATAGAAACGGGTGGCTCGTTAGATATTTCGGATTATATTAAATTTGAAAAATGTGTTATAGACATGGATATAAAAACACCATCTTCCGGCGAATCGAATAAAATGAGAATTGAAAATCTTAATATTCTACGAGATCAGGATTATGCAAAACTTGTTATTTTGGACGAGACGGATTTTCACTTTCTCGAGGATGTTTATGAAAAATGGGGCAATAAAATTAACATAGTTGTGCAACCGGCATGGGGTATTCAAAACGAGTGGATAGTAAATAAAATTATTGAGAAGAGGATGAACGTTAGATTTATGCTGCAGGAACATAAATACATATGGGGAGAAAAGAGAGGCGTCTGAATGGAAGATACTAATTTTACAGGAAACTTTTATTATAAAGGTTCCTTTGAAGAAATGACATTAAGTGTAAGGAATGGAAAAATTGTAGAATTGAGAAAATTCAAAAAGGGAGAAAGGGCTGTTAAGCTGGAAGGGGCAGTTCTTCCTGGTTTTGTTGATATCCACGTTCACTTTAGAGATCCAGGCGAAACTGAAAAAGAGGATTTTAGTT
This sequence comes from Cuniculiplasma thermophilum, assembly GCF_052315355.1. Classification (NCBI taxonomy): domain Archaea; kingdom Methanobacteriati; phylum Thermoplasmatota; class Thermoplasmata; order Thermoplasmatales; family Cuniculiplasmataceae; genus Cuniculiplasma; species Cuniculiplasma thermophilum. Next base: position 24,724 of record NZ_JBLSDF010000006.1, on the reverse strand, counting down.
CAGGAAGCATGGCCGCAGCATACGGTGGAACGACAGCTGTTTTTGATATGCCGAACAATCTCGTTCCAATAACTGATTATGAACGATTTGATAGAAAAAAAAGGGGTTTGATGAGAAAAAGCTACGTTGACTATGGCCTCTATTCTATGTACGATGGGACAAACGGAAATATAATTTCAAAAGAAAGCTCTGCAATTAAAATATACATGGGCGGCAGCACAAATTCAAAGGGGGCAGGTATAGATTATGAGAATGATGCCTTTCTGAGAGAGTGGAACAAGAATATAGTTTTCCACGGTGAACTGGAACAGTGTTTGAAAGAAAATAATTTGGAAGAAGTAACATCCCTTTCAATGCACGACAGGGCGAGACCATCATCCTGCGAAAGGGAGGCTATGAAAAAAATTTCAAAGGTCAGAAATAAAAACAAAATCATGGCTCACCTGAGCGACTTCAATAATCTTGGTGAGAAGGATTTGAACACCCTTATAGAAATGACTCCACATCATATGCTCCTGAATTATGGCATGCCCATTGGTTCCCTGGGTAAAGTAAATCCACCTCTTAGATCACCAGAGATCATGAGGGGAAATCTTCAGGTTTTTATAGATGGAAAGGTGGATATCTTGTCATCTGACCACGCACCTCATCTGGAGGAAGATAAGGAGGAGTTTGAATTCGCAAAATCTGGAATTCCCGGTGTGGAGACCAGAATCCCGGTGATGATGGCCCTTGTATCCAAAGGAATCCTCAACCTAAATACCCTGATAAGAACTGGATCTGAAAGACCGGCTGAAAAATTTTCAATCTTAAAGGGTAAGATAGAAAAGGGGTATGATGCGGATTTTGTATGCGTGGATTTTTCAAACGTGAGTAGAATAAACGAAGATAGATTGCATTCCAAAAATCCAAGAACTCCATTCAATGGTTTTGATGCCGTATTTCCAAGGAAAGTAATACTCAGGGGGGAGGAACTCATAAACGGGAAAGATATAATCGAGGATCGTAGAGGAGTTTTTATTGAATCAGAGAAGAGAGAAGTGTTCTAATATATCCCGAAGGCCGTCACCATAACTTTTTTCAGAAATATAGAGTGATTCTGCCTTTAATCCCGCGCTTGCATTTGATGGACAACCTGAGAATGTGACTGATCTGAACATTGAGATATCGTTGTCTCCATCTCCGCAGGCAAGTATTTCATCTTTCTTGATGTTCAGTATATCTATAAGCTTAGTTACCGCAAATCCCTTATTTTGACCCTGGTTCATGATGTGAACGGCAAAGCCACTGTCCTCGATACGGACACCAAACTCCTTTTCATATTTTGTATAATTTGTTTTTTCTCCGGGGATAAAGGCAATAGATGTCTCTCTCCATCTATTTGTTATGTATTCTTTAGCGCCTGTTTCCTCCTTTATTTTCTGAAAAGCCCTTTTGGTTATGCCTGGCTCAAAAAATTTTTCGATTGTTCCATCTCTCATCAAAATTCCCCCATTTTCACCAAAGAGAATATCTCCCACGCCCATAATACCCCTGATTCCATACATAACTGGAAGTACGTTTCCACTAACAAGACATATTGTTATTTCTGGCATCGATTTTTTTAAATTTCTTAAAGAGATCAGAGTTTCAACCTTAATTGAACGATCTTTTTCGGTAATCGTTCCATCTATGTCGAGTACCAAGAGTTTAATCATATGCAAATAAACATATAACCAAGAAATTTATACCATTCTGTTGAAGCAAAGAAAAGAGAAACAATCTCTGGCGATGGAGAGGATAGAGTATCTTTACGAATCCCTTAATAAGGTCGATGAAAAAAATATGATTATTAGAATCAACCTTATGGAAAACCTCGGAAAAAGGGCGGATTTGCCAATCCCAAAGGAAATTAAGAGATCGTACTGCAAAAATTGCAAAAGGCTTTACAACAAAAAGACAAGAATCCGACTCAAAAGCGGAAATTTAATAATAACCTGTGGAAATTGTGGAAATGTTAGAAGGCTCAGGTACCATCGCTAACCGTTTCAATGTGGAACAGAACTTTGAATCCTTCAAGGGTTGCGTGAATTTTATCGGCAAACCATAGTGAATCCTCTTCGGTTGCGCTATTACCCCACTCATAAACCATATCATGCTCCCCCATTATTGGCCTGAAACCCAGTGACCTTAGTCTCATTATGATCTCTGAAGGTTTAGCTCCTTCACTGGAAAAGGTCACATTCAGGTATGTCTTCATCATGTTATCAAAGCCATATTTTACCAATCTATTTATTTTTTTTCTCGTTGCATTGAAGAAAATGTAGAAAAATATCCTTATTATTCCATTAACTGTTTATTCAGATCAAAAAAGAGCATGATATGGCAATCTACCAAACTGTAAAAACTGGCTGCTTTAATATTCTTTTATCACATTTTTATTATAAATTATAGAAGAATTATCTACTATTTCTCCACTCTCATATATTTTATATATGCAAGAAGAAATATAAGTATGGAAAGAACGCTTATAAGAATAGATATTGCCAATAATTCATATGTATCTGACCCTCTTGGAGTCACCTTGAAGTATATATCGGTGGTACCCTTATTTATTTCAACCTGTCCACTTGTCTTATTGGCCAGAAATTTAAAGGGTAAAACGATTGAATAGTTGTATGAACCCAAAGGCAAAGATATTTCCAGAACATCATAGGATGAAACATACACTTTTTTGTCAATGTCTACAGAAAAATTGTAATCAGGAGGAAGATTTATGGCATTAAATACCACACTGCCACTAGTTGATACAGAATTTACATGCATTGTCTTTTCTACGGTATTTGATGCTGGAATTGCAAGAGACATTATAAATAATATGAGAACAAGCAGAGTGATGCCTTTTGTAAAGTGTCGCATTTTTGAATATGTCAAACAGGCATATAAAAAATATTCAGTAAACTTTGTATAAACTTATATTTTAAGGTTGTATCTTTTTGCATAAGGCATATTCGTTACCTATCTTAAAAATGTAACATGTTTCATTGCCAAATAGATTTCTTTCTATTTCCATCTTTTCTTTGTAATAATCCTTTGAATCGTATCTGAGGAATACCCTACCAAAATTTGACTCCTTAAGGTAATTTATAATATTTTCATAATCTGAAATTTTTACTACTTCAAAAAACTCCCCCATGGGTTCGTCAAATAGCATATTTGCAGCATATATTGACTTTCTCTTTTCTCTCTGAACAAGATGCATACTGTTATCTCTGCAATACTGATCTTCAATTTCTGCATAAAACAAGGAAGGGTCTGGAATAAAAAGAATCTCGGACCACGCTCCATTTTTAACATATTTATCAAGATTCCTTGAGTAATATCTCCTCTCCTGAGGGAGCATTACAGCAGAGTAAATTCTATCACCATTACCATAATTTGTAAGTCTGTGAATTGACCCATTAATAGACATGTATTCCAGTTCGCCTTGCATCTTGTTTAACTTCTCCTTTCCTATCATAGGTGGGAGGTCAAATACAAATTGAGGATTGTAAGCATGGAATTTTTCCAGTATCATAATAGGATTGGGTTCCAAAGCTTCCAGAGTTCTTTCATTTGTTGAGCTAGCCCTTAAGGGGTCCGAAAAAACCGTGTCAAAATTCAGATCATTTGTCTTGAGATTGTTAAAGTCTGAAAATAGAAATCTGGCCTTTGATTGGTATATTTCAGCATTTATCTGAGACATCAGATAACGCCTGGTGTCTCTCTCTATTCCAGTTGTCCTAGAATACTTTGAAAAAAAAATTGACTGCATACCGGCACCTGAACCTATGTCTAGAATATTTTTCCCTGAAAGTCTTTTTGCCCTGTAAATTCCGGATAGCTCAGGAGTTGAATAGGAGGCAGAGTATTTATCCATCCATAGCCTGTTGCCTCGTGTAAATTTATCCTTGATTTTAATTCTAACCTTTGCAAATTCTATCAAATCATACTTCGATTCAACATTTAATCTTAGTGTGTGCCTTATCTTATCTTCAGAGAAACCTCTCCTAAGCATCTCTATGATCCGATCTATTACAATATCTTCACTTTCTCTGTAAGAGTTGTCATTTAAAATCCTCTTTAAAAAATCGGTTTCATGCAACTTTTTCAAAGGTATATGTTCAAAATATAGATTTAACTTTCTAGGGGAAATGAAATAAATTACAATTGTTCAAGCATAGAATTAATAATCAATATTAAATGATTATTAGGTACTCAGAATTCAGTTGAAGAAATGTAAAAACTTAATTGCCCATTTTGAATACAGGTTTATTCGATGAAGTAGAGAGGGGGTTATGTGTTAGTTTCTGACTTGAAGGTAATAATGTGGGATTTCAGGGGTGGCGACAATTCACTCGAAAAGGTACTGAAGCTTGACGATGATGAAATTCAATCCAGATTGTCAACAAAAAACGTGGAAAAGAGAATAATTTTGAGAACGTGCAACCGACTTGAAATTTACTATGATGCAGATGTGGTTTTTGATGATGAGAATATCTTCCCGGGATCTAAATTCCTAAGGGGTGACGCTGCCATAATGCACATATTGAGAGTTTCCGCAGGCCTCGAATCCATGTCTGTGGGCGAAAATGAAATTTTGAGACAGATAAAGGAGGCCATGGAAAAATCAATTAAAGAGGGCAGAAGTAACAAGTTTTTATCTATGATATTTCACAGGGCCATAAAATTAGGGAAAGAAATAAGAGAAAAGACGGAAATATCCCACGGCAAGGTTTCCATTCCATCCATAATGATAGACCAGATTGGCAAGAGGGGTCTTATTAATGGTAAGCACATCGGAATAGTGGGAACGGGAAAAATGGCTGCAACCATTGTAAAATATCTAAAGAAAGAGGAAAATGCCATAATTACAATATATGGAAGAAATGAAGAAGCGGGAAAGGAACTGGCCGATCTCTTTGGTGTAAACTTTAGAAAAACACTTGATATTCCGATCATAATAGACGAAAGTGATGTTATCATCACGGCAACAACTTCAAAAACTGTGCTTATAGATAAGGGAGAGATTGAAAAAATTAATAAGAAAATTCTATTGGTTGATATTTCAAATCCAAAGAACATTGATGAAAACTTCATAAATCCAACAGTTGAGTTACTTAATCTCGATATGGCCAATCAGATAATGGAAGAGAACAGGAAGAGGAAGGAAAAGGATATAGTTCTGGCCGAAGAGATAATCAAAAAGGAACTGGATAAGATATATACCAAGATTGCCGAAGGAGAGATTGAGTGGTACATTTCAGACATTTACGGTAAGGCGAGAGAAATATTAAATGAAGAAATTATAAAATACAATTCTGCATTAGAAGCTGGTCATGATCCCAATGAAACACTCCTTGCCATGGGGAACTCATTTATCAATAAGATTCTGGCACCTCAAACATTAACTCTAAAGAGAATGATACGTGAGGGAAAAACTGAAAGTGTCAGGGATTTTCTCGATTCCGTCTGGGACATTACGGATGACGACCCTGATCAGAAAGATTTCTTTTCTGAAGATCCAAAAGATACCCAAAATCAACAAGCCCGAAGTCATCAGTTATCCCAAATGCCCTGAATTTTTTATCTTTAACATTTTTGAGGGCAGGAGTGAAGTGATCATCACTCAGCAGGGACTGAGTTATATCTGTACCAGATGAGAAAAAACTCATAGCAGGCGTTATAAGAATGTGCTCTTCGGGACCATACACAAAAGCAGGAAGCTTGAATATTCCTCCGACACGATCCCTAAGGACAATGGATGGATGTTCGTGACCTAATATTGTTATCTTTTTGATTCCAAGATCCCTGTCGCCGTGATATATGTAATATCTTTCGTCTTCGTAAATATCTAGACCATTTATACCTCTTTTACTTAAAATTGCCTGAAGATAGTTATCATGATTACCCCTTATAAATATAAGATCCGTTTGAGAGGAGAAACGATCAATAAAATGTATAACATCTTCCCATTCCTGAGGGAGATTTCTTCTAAATTCCTGTTTAAAATCACCATTTATGAATATGTGTTCAGGTTCATATCGCTCTATAATTTTCTGAACCAGACCCTCAACGTGATCTCTCTGAAGTTTTGGCAAGAATAAACCATTTAGATTCATCTCCTCTTCGAACCCCAGATGCAAATCTGAAATAACTACTGCTGAAATATCTGATAAATATATACAGTAAAGATCCGTTATGTATACTCCCTTCTCAAGCTCAATTTCCTTCAATTCAACAGCTGATACAAAGAGTAGTTATAATTTTAATTAAAAAATGTCAGTATAAAGTTTTTAAATGACAAACTCCTAACAGGCTGTGGATTTAAGCGAAAGTGAACTCAAAGTATTGAAAATGATCGACGATAGAAAAGATGTACCTGAGTATACACTTATTGAAGATGGGGAAAGCCCTGAAACGATCAGAAGTGCCGTTTCATGGCTTGAGAAAAAAGGACTAATAAGCGTAAATTATGATGAAAGAAATGAGTACATTCCGAGTGAGGAAGCTTTAATTTATTCTCAAAAAGGATTCCCAGAGGAGAGGGCAGTCTCCTTACTTAAGAAAAATGGGAAAATAAGTCTTATAGATCTTAGAAGAGAACTGGGAGATGCTGATTCAAAGATAGCAATTTCACAACTGGCAAAGATGGGGCTGAAGCCCGATAATGGAATGATGATTTATGGAAATAGGGAAGATATAGATGAATTAATTTCAAAAAGAAGGAAAATTTTGGAGGAAATAATTTCCGGTAAAGATGTTGAAAACTCGCTTAATTCCGAACTTCAGAATCTTTTGAAACGATCCGGATTAATAGAGAAAAGACAGAGAAAATTCAGACTTTTAACCCTTACTGAGAGTGGAAAGAAGGCAATCGGAGACCAGGATGGTTCGGCAACTATTGGTGAAATTACTCCAGAGATGATAGCAAGTGGTGAATTCAGAAACCATAAGTTTCGTGCATATGATCTGAATCTTCCGGGAGAAAAAAAGGAAAGAAATGGATATCATCCTTTGACCCTTCTGATTGATGAGATAAGGGGAATATTTTCCTCACTTGGCTTTACGGAGGTAAGGGATGACTACATAGAATATACGGGGTGGAATATGGATGCCCTGTTCATTCCGCAAAACCACTCTGCCAGGGATATGCAGGATACATTTTATATTGAAAGGAAGAACAGAGAAGAACCTGACCCAGAGCTTTTGAAACTTTTTGAGAGGGCCGGAAAAATACAAAGAGAAGGAACTGAGGGACACAAAGGATGGGGATTTGAATGGTCCATAAATGAGGCAACGAAGACTGTTCTGAGAACACATACTACTGCAAGTTCCATGAGGGCCCTGTGGAAGGAACCTGATATTGAAAAGGCTGTCTTTTCAGTGGATAGAGTCTTCAGACATGAAAGTGTGGACTGGAAACACCTGGCCGAATTTCACCAGGTTGAAGGCGCCATATATAGCAGGGATGCAAATCTTCAAACACTCATATGGGTAATGAAGAAATTTTATGGATCTCTTGGCTTTAAGAGCATAGAACTTGTGCCTTCCTATTATCCGTATACAGAACCAAGTATGGATGTTATTGTTAACATAGATGGAAAAGAGGTTGAAATGGGCGGTTCTGGAGTTATAAGACAGGAAGTGAGGGAAATACTTGGCCTAAAATACCCAGTGGTTGCATGGGGTCTTGGGCTTGAAAGATTGGCAATGCTCTACAATGAGCTTAAGGATATACGTGGAATTTACAACAGTGATCTTGGCTGGCTGCGAAATTATAAAATCAGGGTTTAATTAAAAGTTGTTCCTGATCCATTTTACAGCTCTCTTATATTCATTTTCAATATCTGCATCCACTTTGAAATTCCTTTTGATATAATTGCCATTAATTACAATGTCTCTTATTGCAGATGGTGACATACTGTAAATGACATCGTTAATAAAATTTGCACCTTTAGTTGGATTCATGGAATAGTGCTCTCCATCTATTATGAGAAAATCAGCTGGTGCGCCCTCCTCAATCATTCCTAACTTTTTCATTCCTGTGCTTCTCCCACCCCATACTGTGAGCATTTTGAATATTTCATCTGAGTTGATAAGTGAAGGATCCCAACGATTGTTCTTGATTGCGAGCGCACCATTCTTAGCAGTTTCAAGAATGTTCAGTGAATTGTTGCTCCCATTACTGTCTGTTCCGATTCCAATGTTTGCTCCGGATTTCAGAAGTTCCGGAATTGCAGGAACACCCCCTACTCCCAATTTATGATTGCTTACAGAATTCCATGAAATATTGCCCTTCACCTTTCCAATCTTTTCAATCTCTTCCTTTGTCAACCATACACAGTGCGCCATGTTTGTTCTTTCATTTATTACATTGTGATCTAGAAGATCAATAGCTGGCCTTTTGCCATTTGCATCCATATAGTCATATACTTCCATTCTTGTCTCTGCCAGATGCATATGAAGTGTGCAGTTATATCTTTCAGAAATCTGGTTTGCAATAATCATATTTTCCATGGATGAAACATACACGCCCTGAATTCCCAAGGAAGGATATACCAACCCATACTCTTTCTTTCCTGAAAAATTGTTGATGAATGATTCGGCATTTTCCATTGGATTGCCTTCTTGTGTTGTTTTATCCTTATCCAGAGTTACCCAGGATAAAAAACCTCTTATTCCCATTTTGCTGACAGCCTCTGCAATAATGTCTTCCGAGTAGTATAAATCCATAAAAGATGTTATACCATTCATAAGCATTTCGTAGATACCTGCCACAGAACTGAAATAAATGTCATCCCTGGACCTTCCACTGTCCAGTTTAAACGTCTTTTCAAGAAACATCTCCAGATCCATATCATCCAGGAGACCCCTGAATCTCCACATGGCTACGTGCGAATGAGTATTTATGAACCCTGGAATTATGTACTTTTGCGAATCACCTTCACTGTCCCTGATGGATTTAATTTTTCCATTAGCGATCTCTATATCTACATTTCTGGCTGTACCCGTTTCCCAGTCGAAAATATTCACTGAATTAATGGAAGTAAGCTGTTCCAACATACTATTCCAGAGTACCTATTTCATAATTATCTTTTTTATCGCTCTTTCTCATATACATTACCGTGCCTACTAAAAAGGCAGCGGTTATTAGAATACCGTAATAAGTTCCAGAAATCACATTTGTTAACTCTGTGAGAAACAGGGCAATTAAACTTCCCATAAGAATGGGATAGGCCATATATTCAACAGGTTGCCTGTTTACCTTATCGCTCTCAATATAGAGCCTTCCAATGAAGCCTACAATTGAAATGGGAAATGTAATTAATAGGATATTCTCGATAAATGATACTGGTTTGAGAAGATATGTAATGCTCTCTGTCCCTGTTGAGGCCAAAGTGTATAAATTGTAGTATATCAGTATTCCTGTTATGTCATAGGAATAATAGAACCCTTTGTTAAAAAGAGGAGAAAGTGAAAGAGCCGTAATAAAATATATTGTGGATATTGACGATCCTATGAGATATCCGAGTGCCCCTTGTGGACTTTTACTCATGATGCCTTCAACTATGAATGGAAAGGCTATGGCTGAAGATATGGTAAAAGAGAGCGGGATTATGGTTCTATTATTTAATGGAAAAGTAAAATAACTTGAAAGTATGAACGAGAAACGCAATATCACAATAAGTTCAGAAATTAGTACATACAAAAGTATTAAGATTGTAGCAATAGGATATATTAGTTTCCTTATTCTCATAGGCGATATATATTTAACTAAAGGGAGAATAAAGAAAAGGATCCAGAGTGAATCCCAATAACTGTACTCCCCTTTAAATTCGTAAATAAACATTGTGATGGATGGAATTAAAATCAGAAAATTTAATCCGTGTTTTATGAATTTATCCTTTTCCATCATGCACCCCTGTTTTCATTCCTTCCGGATATGTAATCGGAAAGTGTTGTAGCTAGTAGTCTCTCTTTGTAAACATCCTTAGCAACTATTCCAAATGACCTGAATGTTTTTACGCTAAAATCTATGGCCTTGTTTTCAAATTTAAAAAGTGAGATCTCGTATTCCTTTAATACATTTGATGAAGGCTGAGTGTAAAATCCCCTGGGATTTATTATGTAGTAATATTCCTGTTTGTCCAAGCGTATGTAATTCTTATCCTCTACACCCTTAAATTTACCGTATCCTGGTGAGGCATAGACTATTATAAGCGCATTCTTCTTGACCTTACTTTTAATAAACCTGTTCAGGGAATCGATTGAAAAGGTGCCAGATGGTCTTATCTCAGACACTGTTTTTTGAAGTTTTTCAATTGAATCCTTTCTTCCTGTTGGTTCTATGTAAATGTTATAATCACTTGAAAAAACTATAAACCCTATTCTGTCCTGGTTTTTTAATATGACATTAGCTGAGTTAATTGTACTGGATATCATGAAATCGTACATTCTTGAATTGCCGTATCCAATATTACTACCTTCACTGTAATCCAGTGCCAAAATGACGTCTATATGCCTTTCTTCTTCCCACTCCTTAACGAAAAGATCGTCGTTTCCATAAATATTATATCTGTTCCATGCAACGTGCTTCATATCATCAGAATCGTTATATTGTCTTATTCCAAAGAAATCATAGCCCTGCCCTGCCTTTCTCGAAATGTGCAAACCGGTGGTAAATCTAAGATTACTCACCCTTTCGCTCCTTTGAGTAAATACATCCTTTGCAGATGGGGCCACCTTTGCCACGTCAACTTTTTTGGAATAAAATTCCACAAAGGCCATTCCAAGACCATCATTTGCTATAACTTTGATTGGTCCAACATTGTATTTTCCTATTGCTTGTGGTGAAATGTAATAGATTTTAGTTATCTTACCCCCAGGCTTAAGACTTACTCTTGAAGTGTATTCTCCTTCTAACTCAAAAACATCAAGAAGAGTGTCGAAATAAACAAAATTTAAGGTCCTACGGCTTTCATTTAAAAATTGTAATTCTATCTTGACTCTGTCCCCTTTCCTCATTTCAGACTTTCCCATCACTCTTTTAACCTTCAGTTTTTTCATCGCCTTAAAAGTGGTTGTGTTTAAAAGGATAATATCAATGCTCATTGAGAGTATGAGAACTATGAAGAAAAAAGATAGAATATCATAACCATAGAGACCATATACATATGACTCAAGAAGCCCCAAAAAAAGAAAACTCAGGATCGCATATGCCCTCTTTTTGATCATCTGGGTTGATGCACCTCTCCCATTATCTCATCAATAACCTTAAATGCAGCATCTACTCCACTGTCTGAGGCATCTATTAGGGCCTCTGGCCTTAGAATGAGTCTGTGGTTTAGGAGGAATGGCGCTATATAATTCAGATCCTCAGGAACAACATAATCCCGGCCGTGAACCAAAGCGCACGCCTTGCTTGCCGTAAGAAGCTTAGCAGTGGTTCTTGGACTTGCCCCAACGTAGATCTTATTGCTTTCCCTGGTCTTTCGCATCAGATCAACCATGTATTCTTTTACGTCAGCAGAAACATAAACGTCATTAACATACTCTCTCATTTTTAGAATCGTCTCTGGTTCTATGTAAGTCTGAGTTTCAGTTTTCCTGAAATCTCTATTGAGTATCCTTATTTCATCACCCCTGGTTGGGTAGGTAAGTATCACCCTGAAAAGGAACCTATCCATAAGGGCCTCTGCAATTGGAAATGTGCCCTCCTGCTCGATAGGGTTTTGAGTGGCTATTACAAAGAACGGAGATGGAAGATTGTATGTGTTTCCTCCAACTGAAACGTGTTTTTCTTCCATGGCTTCCAGCAAGGCGGACTGAACCTTAGCTGGTGTTCGGTTAATTTCATCTGCAAGCATCACGTTAGTAAACACGGGTCCTTCCCTGAACTCCATCTTTCTTGTTTCTAGATTGAACACTATGTTGCCCATTACATCTGATGGGAGCATATCCGGAGTAAATTGTACCCTCTTGAACTGCATTTTTAGATGAGATGCAAATTCATTGGCTAACATTGTTTTTGCAAGCCCAGGAACGCCTTCCAGCAAAATATGATTATTGCTTATAATCGAGATAAACATGAATTTGATTGTATTATTTGCACCTATAACCTTCGTGCCTATCTCATCAGATATAGCCTTAACCGTGTTCCTAACATAATTCAGATCCAATTTAGTATTCTTTTCCACCATGCTCATATCACCATTATTATTTCTCATCACCTAATTCCAGCATTGAATTCCTTATTTCCTTGTAATCCTTCAAAATACCCTCAGTAATATCACTCAGTCTCTTCTCTAAGACTCTCTTTCTTTTCTCAGATTGAACAAACGTTATTCTGTATTTTATTCTCTTGTATTTCCTGTACTCGCTTTTAATTTTTTTAGTTATTATGTTTACCTTCCTGCTGCTCTTCAATATAATGTCAGAAACATGCTCAATGTCAGATTTTTCCACATACACCATCTCCATATTTAGATAGTCCTTAGGCACCTTAAATATCTCCTTTTCCTGCTTCAGATCAGGATTTCTGTCTGTCTTGTTTCGAACTGATGCAACCTTCAATACAAGGAAGTAAAATATCACAATAATTGATGGTATCAAAAACTTAAGTGTATTCAAAGGATCAGATTCAATTGAATCTATAAATCCTGTAAGAGTAGGAGTCGGAAGAAACATTTTACCTCTTATTCCTGGAATCTGGATAATATAGCTCCTTAACATCCAGATAGTTGTAAATATCTGTCAGTTTCTTAACTATCTCATCACCTGTAAGATTTACGTCCTTTGCAAACCGTGCTCTATCGTAAACGTCAAAAATGTACATTGCCAATTTCCGAAGGGCACCAAGTAGATTCTCATCATTCTGGGTATTTCCCGGTTTTATTGTGGCAGTCTGGAGAATAAATGTTTCTCTGTCAACTAAAATATCATTAGTAATTTCGCTGTCTCTCTCCTTGAACACTCTATATATGTTATACAAAGTGGTGTAGTTCGGGTTAAAATTAACGGAAAATGACCTTTTAATATCATTTTCTGCGAAGGATTTCCCTTCTATGGCAGCTCTTACCATATCGTTCTCAGAAGTATATCTTCTAACAGTCTTTATTGGCGGAATATCTGCTATGGTTTTTACTTCCACAACCTTTTGTGCCTGAGGTTCAGACTTCTTCCTTCCAAATAGTGACCATTTCTTCGGTTTGGCCTGATCCTCCGCAAGAAGTTTCATCAGTTCATTTTCATCCATTGATCCATTATCATTCTCTTTTTGTTGTTCTACCATTTACTCCCCTCTTGAATATACATTGTTGCTTGGTATCAGATATCCCCCTATCACAAATAGAGTCTCTGGCGTTCCAGAATATATTTTTAAGGTAATAATTATGTTTCCTCCAGGGTAAGGATACTGCAAATTGCTTATAACGTATTCTGTTCCTGTAAATGTATAGCTTTTGATTCCTATTGTCAATACAGAATTTTCCGATACGTAATAATGGCCTCCCTGAGCTATCTGACCGTTAGAGACTGTTGAATTGTAAAATGTCATATTTTCCAAGAACACCCTGCCAGAATTGATAAGCACAGATGAGTTTGATATTATTCCATTAGCATAACTGTTAAGTCTAAATTCCGTTTCTCCCGGAGTAATATTTACATATTCCATTGCGAGCGGTTCATCCTGAGAAATTGCGAAAGATTTTGTAGTAATACTCTGTGTACCATTTTCTATTTCATAATATCCTGTTGAACCAAAATGGGAGATGTTCAATATACTTAAAGGTTCCAACAATCTTTCCTTACTGGCTGATATTGTATAGGAAGTTAAGTGATCTGATCCCTGAAACTCAGATATCGTTAAATTTATTGGCGTTGAAATGTTCAATATGGTCCCATAACTGGATATATTGAGATAAAGATTTTTCTCTGAGTTTACGAAAGTACTGAACACCGATGAATTGTTCAAAAAACCTGAATCTATATTCGCATAGGAGATCTTATCGGTATAAGTTACGTTTACTGGAAGATTATATGTATAATTTGTATAATAATATGTGACAAGATAGGTAGTATAATTGAGAGGCAAAGAATATCCACCTACCCTTAGCATTCCTAGATATGTGAAAGTTGAATATGCTGAATTATAATGCACCAAATTATCATAAATTCTATAAAGCGTTTTGGAAGTACTTATTGTGATTCTCGTGAGGTCTCTAACTTTAAGTTCAATTGATACTACCCTTATTCCCGATTTTGAAATATTAACCACTGATCCCGTATAATTTTGAGAAACAACGTACAAGGAAAGTCCTGCTCCATCGAACCCAGTAAAATTAGTATTTAAAACAATCACAGAATTTTTTGCGTAGACTATACCGGAATAAACAAATCCATCTTCTCTGGCATAAATGGCAAATGGCTCTGAAATGTTTTTATTAAATTGCCCATTGAATAAGAGGTGAATATAGTATACTCCTTTACCCGTGTTGTTATTATTGGAAGTCCCGGTATCGTTTAGTATACCTCCTTTAAATTCAAATCCTCCAAGATAGGTCGAATTGACACCAGGTGCAGTATTGAATTTAACCCTTGTCAAATTGTATCCTATGCTGTTTGAGGCGTTTAATGTGATATTTAAAGTCAAATTTTTTGCTTTGAGGCTATCCACACTGAAAGAATAATTTTTACCCTGAAAACCAACTTCAGATGTATTTAAGGTGAAATTTTCCTCGTAGTTTTGTTGTGTGTCTATGAAGTAATAAAAAGTTCTCTTCAAATGAATTTTACCGTTTAAATTTGAAAAATAATCGCTATAAAAGGAGGTATTAACAACTATATTATTTTCATAAAGTGTAAGATTTGGGTATTGCAATAGTGGAGTTATCAGTTCCCCATTTTCATAGTATGAGTAATTATATCCAGTTATATTCTCACTTATGGAGTAAATCTGACCAGGCATAGGAGTTAAACTAACAGACATGGTATTTGTGTACATTGGTAAATTGTAATATACAGGATAGAAACCATAAACATATATCATCATTTTATAGTGTGCATCATAATACGACGGTACGATGGCGGTTCCATTTGCTTCTGAAAACTCAATGGATTTATAGAATATGGTACCAAGTACATCAACGGCTACAACTCCCTTCAGAGGTTTCATGAATTTATCTCCAATGGCGGTATTATAGAATATGTTAGAGGCAGTCAGAGTTAATTGCCCCGATGGGTTTGACTCAACATAATTGACTCCGGACAGATTGTTCTTGAAATACAAAGATGCAGAACTTGTCTCAAATGATGGCAAGAATCCCAGTCCAGTTGGTCCTGTATGGGTAAGAGTAAAGGGATCATAGGCAGTCATTGAGAAATTATATTCCTTGTTACTATTTACAATCAGCACAGGTGAATTATTTGTTTGATAAAAAGGTCCGGAACTTGGCCCATTGGCAATTATTTCATCATAACCTGCAGGTACACTTATGTTGTAATAACCGGAGGAGTTAGTTTCCACTTTTCCTGAATCTATTTGACCAAGTTGATTTTGAGAATAAATAACAGCATTTTTAACCGGTTGGTCAAGTTTATTCGTAACATATCCATAGATTAGAAAAGATATGTTAGATGACATATTCATTACAAGCCTCAGATTATCTATTGGGGATCCGGTAACATTAAAGAATAAGGGCTTTGGCTCTGGGTTGTAGTTCTTCTTTATAGTAATAACACCATATGTGGCATCTTGTAAATTAACACTAAAATTTGCGTCATTTGATGATTCCGTAATCGTTTGACCAAAAAATGTGACCATATATATTTTGACATTATTAACTGGGGAATTTGTAATATTTACTGTCTGTCCAGTTACACTATACAGTTTGGCTTTGCTTAGTGTTACGTTTTCCCATAGTGTATTTCCACTCAAAATTGTAAAAGTCTTTAGTGATGGAGAATAACCCTGACTGATATAACCAGCTGTGAATGTGCCGTATTTCAAGAGAACCACGTGATAATAACCATTTATGCCTGTTGTAAAGTGAACAACCCATGGAAATATGTAAACAGATAAATTGAGATCGGAAAGTGGCGTACCTTCGGTATCTCTTACATATCCGTAAATGTTTACTGTCGCATTGGATATTGGACTAGCAGAGGATCCAAAAGGAGAGAATGCGAGCATTTTTTGCTCCCCCTGAAAAAATGTGGGAGGAATTATTTTCTCATAGGGGACAGCATCGTAATTGGTGTGATAAAGCGTTAACCCTGAAAAAATCATAATTGCGGCGACGGCTATTGCAAGAAAAAACTTTGGGCTAACCTCAACCATGACGTGATATTATTTTCTCCGTTTATAAGTTTGTTGGTACTTTTCAGTTAGGTGCAATTCAGTTTCGCATCTTTACTGCTATTCCTTTCTTGTTACTTAACATTTGAGTATGGCTCATCCTTGCGGTCCCTACACCTCTTGCCTGACCTCTATGATGAATTACAACTTCATCACCTTGCCTTATTTCCTCTGAGCTTGATTGGATTCCCATAGCATAAATATTTGAAGTTGGTTTAAAATCCTCAATTTCGATTAGAAACTTATTTGCGTCTAAAAATATTTTAGCGGCATCCCTGTGTATTGTCAATTTTCCAATTTCATCATTAAAAATAAATTGAGGCTTACCCTTACTGGTCAGCATAAATTGATTAAACATTCTCGTTACTTTCATCCCCATTAGGTATGGTCTTATCCATCCCCCAAACTGATAGGAGGCGATGGATATCAATTTCTCCTTTAAGAAATCCCTCTTCTCTCTGTCTTTTACTTCAATTTTTTTCAAAAGATCGATAAGATCACCAAATTCATCATTTCGGGACTTGTCCCATTGAATAAAATGGCTGTTTTTGAAGTTGAAGTCCTCAACAAATTTCATATCTTCTGGTAAAAAGAATATAAGTTCATCATATGGATTGTTTGCCAAAAAATTTGTAATCACCCCATTAATATTCTTTTTCTCTTCCTCGTACCATGTTCCTGTAACAGGAATGTCATAAAATCTTGGTGGGTAAGTATCCTCCAGATCCCTGGGAACAACAGATATTGGGGATGTAAGAATTATCTCGTGCAGTACATTTCTAAAAGGCCGGATAGCCTCAATTAATCTTTTGTGCGACTTTGAACTTGAATAGGGTTTTTTTGCTGAACATGGGACAAATAGGGCTATCCTTGCGCTGTTCACTTTTCTATAATCATTTGAAATGTAATGATTAAATCGCCTTACATCTGGTCTTGATAGGGAATCAAGGCCTCCTGCCAGTATCTTTGGAGTATATCTAGGAAAACTTGATTCAAACTCTTCATAATATTTCGTTTCAAGATTTCTAATAATTTCGATAGTCTTTGGTGATATATTTGAGTGCTCCACAATATTAAACAGTGTGCCATCATCGATGGATTTGCTTAATAGAGAAAGTTCATTTTTAATAAATTCCACATTTGCATCGGTGGTATAATTATCCTCTTTGACCCTCCCAAAAATGGTATACTTCACCTTATTTATACCGTCTATCCTCGAGTTTACGTCATCAAACACATCTACTCCGAGAAAGAAAAATATAGGAATTAAATAGGGATCTGATATTCCCGGAATGTAGAGCAATTTAGATCCCCCTAGCTTTTTCTTGACTTCAAGTATTTGTTTTATTGCCATTCCACTTCTAAGAATGAAATCGGGTGTATCCCTTAGCACGAAGAAGTTTTCACTCTCCCAAACATCCATCTCTTTATTCCCAACCTTTATTTTTAAAAGGGTACAGGACTCGTTTAAAATTTCGTATGAGTCAAAGTTTGATTTCATATCCTTCGTAGAGTCTAATAGCATAGGAAATTCTGTTACTTTCTCCTTAATGGTAATTTCACCTTTTCTTGCAAATGCAAAAAAGTTTTGACTTTTGATCACCATCCATTATGGCAGGATTTTAAATAAAGATTAGGCTGAGAAATTTAAATTAACCATATGATATGAGAAAGCCAGTTAAAATAATTAATTTCCATTCTATTATCTTTGACCTTGAATAGGATTGGAGGAAGATAACCTGATTATAGCCAGTCAATAAAATAGCTAAAACTTGAAAAAAGATTATTAATAGATATTACATTATTCGCATAAATTAGTGAACTTAAATGAACGATAATAAAACAGAATATGTCCTTCCTGGTGATAAACTTTCTACTGCGGAGGAATATGTTCCTGGGGAAAATGCCATAGAGGTCAACGGTGATGTAATATCACTTGTTCTCGGCAACGTTAAGAAGGATGATAAAAGGCTTGTAATAGGTGTGAAAAAACCCAAAGAGAAATTTGTTCCAAAGGTTGGTGATATTGTATATGGACAGGTGTTGCGTACAGATAATCGTCAAACTAGCGTAGGTGTTTCGGGAGTTAAGTTCGGGGATAAATTAATATATTATCAGGCCGATGGTTATATAAGATCAGGGATGGATGACAGACACTCCCAAAATGTAAAAATAGGAGATATAATAAGAGCTAAAATAATAAGGGTTGGTCAGAACCTTGAACTCACAATACATGGAGAGAACCTTGGAGTTCTGTTAACCAGATGCAGCAGATGCAGAGAATATATGACCATGAAGGACGGAAATCTTTACTGCAAAAGCTGTGACAGAACTGAAAACAGAAGAGTACCAGCTGACTACGGGTCACCCAAATTATAATTTGGTGGTGTGAATGGTAAATGGGGTAAGTGGAAAAGAATTTGAAAAAATGAGCAAGGAGATAGTGAGTATGAGAAGGGAACTTGATGATATGAAGGAGGTCGTCAAGGGTCTGATACAGTTCATAATGAGAAAAGAAGAACTGGACGAAGAAGAATATAATTGAGGTGTGGAAAATGATAATGCCTATGAAAATACTTGAAGAGAATCTAAATAAGAAGGTATCGTTGTTATTGAAGGATAACAGAGTTTTAGAGGGAATCTTAACCGGTTACGATGAATATATGAATATGGTTATGGATTCTGTGGATGAAATTGGAAATGATGTAAATAAAAAACTTGGAACGGTGATAATAAGAGGGAGCAATGTAGTGCGAATAGCTCCTGCTTAATTTTTATGGATCTTCTCACTTTCATGTGGGTAATTTTGTCCAATGCTTTGATATATTATTCAATGGAAGAATGTCAGTTTTTTTCGACATTGAGAGAACTTAAATCACCCTATAACGCTCCATTTATCTGGGAATCTCCAAGAGAAATACCGGGAAGGATATGAGGAAATAAGATCTCTTGCTGAAAAAGACGTATTTCATGAATGAGAATATAGATGAGTTGTGGAAAGCACCATTCATGGATGATGCAGGGATGATAAAAGTCAATCTGGAAAATGTAATGAACTACTTCGTCCACCGAAGAACCAATTCCTAAGCTGAGGTTATCAATTCAAAGATCCCCCTCATAGAAAAGATTGGTTATGGATTCAGAAATAAGGAGCACCTGAGGAATTCCATATATTTCGGGTGAGGTAATGTAACACCTTTTCCATGAACCAACATGAAAGTGCAATGACCCTTAATTATTTATAATTTGTAGGTCAGTAATTGAGCCCCTCTTCAACTCTTTTCATGGCAATAGCCATAAAATTTTTCATGATTATGGATGTCGCAACAGTTCCCACACCGGCAGGAACAGTTTTTATGAAACCAGCCTTATTATACACGTCTATGAAGTTAACGCCTCGAACCACACCCCCGTCTATATTTGTGCTCCTTTCTTTCTCCAAATGGAAAATAGGCATAAGAAGTCGTGAAAAATATGATCATGACTCTTATGTGTAAGCATATAGATAGGATGATTGAATATAGTATGTATATGGAGTTCCATTGATATACTGTGTTACAGGAATTCCACATTGATAAAGGTTCACGATCATGTTATTGGGGGTTGCATATGGTAATACCTGGTTGCTAAACTCAATGGTTGTAACATTATTCTCTGCAGTAGAGACTTCCATTGTGGGGTTCTGTGATGATATAATACTTGCACTAATGGCCGTCCCTAATGCAGCAGTACCTGTAATAAGGCCCGAAGAAGTAAATGAAAGAACGAGCAAAGAAGTCCCGCCAGTTAAGGGGGCGGCGATTATGGCAGCAATTGTCAGTCCAAGGGATACTCCTGCCCATAGCAATGCCATATTATTAAGGGAATTGACCGCCTTGCTTGCAGCTGTCTGGAAATCTGTCGCGAGGAAAGAAACGTTTATCAGATCTTTATAACTTCCCGTAGGTATATTATATGAAGCATCCTGAGACAGTCCTGCATCAAAAAACTGCTTCCAGTCATAATTCATGAATTGGCTGTTGTTACTTTCCGGTACGTTGAAAAGATTCACGAGAAACCCTGCTTCATAGTCAAATGTCCCATTGTTACCGTTTATAAGTTTTATTATTGCAGTTGTTGCAGTGCTTCCATATGCACAATTTGATCCGTCAACAAAAAGGTAGGTAGTGGTCGTGACAGTTAACTGGTATTCAAAATGTCCATACCCAATCATACTGATATTTTCAAGATAAGTGGGGCTTGAGACTGATGGAATACCACTTAGTGTACCGGAATACACGAAATTAGCAGCAGAATCCGACCAGGCTGAATTTCCACTCGAACTTAACTGTGTATAGACTTCCTGGGTTGATGAGGACGTGACAGCAGAACTGCTGAATGAAACGCTGTATTTGCCATGAATAATATTGTAGTCAAATGGGAATACACTTGTTGAATTCAAAGGTATATTTCCCATAACTATTGGAAGTGGCCCCCAGTACTGGTAAACATGTGATTTGACAATATTATTGCACTTCGGAGGAGACACACCTCCGCCTATCTGTCTATTTGGGTGTTCCTTGTAAACCAGTGTGTTTGTGGTGTTGATAGGAGTTACAATAGGTTGCTTCTGCATATCGAAGTAAATCATGGCTTTGAAAATGTATGGAGCATATCTAGAATTTCCAAAATTATTACTCCATGGATTGAATGGTATGTTGTTGTAGTAAGTGTAAACATACATTTTTCCATGATAAATGAACTGGTAATCAGCCTGCATGGTCAGTGAAATTGAGATGGTTTTTTCCTGCGGGAGGGTATATATACTTCTGTATTCGATTATGATCCTGTGGAATGCATTATTCAATGTTCCAGTTATCTGTCCATTCGAATTTGCACCTGTAGAGTTAAAAACCTGAGAGTATACGGAATTATTTGTTAAAGGGCCTGTAACATTCACCGATTGATCACCTGAGTTTTCAAAGGATGGCATTGATCCATATATGTCAACAGTGATGTTTGACATATTGTATGTGTTAAATGGAGTATGTATCGTGAAGAAAGGGTTCTGCGGGGAATACACATTATATGAAACAGAGTTGTTTGATATAAATTTAACATTCAGACTAATATCTGGATTATAATAAGCGGGTTTTGGCCCAAGCAAGAATGCAATCACACCAAGGGTGGAGACCACCATAACCGCTGCAATCGCGATGGCAATTAAGGCGTTTTTCTTTTTTCCGGAAATGTTGAGAATTTTCCGAATTTTTAAGAAAATATTTTTTCCGTCCCCCATGAAAATTTTAAAAAAACCAATATATAAAGGTACTGATCTTGTATGTTATCTTTACAGGATGTGAGATCATACTTGGCCAGGGACACGCGTTCTCGATCTTACGGATAAATCCTCGTGGAGCATAACTCTCCTTCCTTCATTCTTTACCCGTATGGGATGTTGCAGTAAAATCTTGGTATAATCGACAGGTCTTTGGTTGAATGGAAGAGATTGGGAGGTAAACTGACCGGTGATGAAATGAAAGTATATTTAGGAATAGACATGGCCAGGGATAAGTTTGACTATTGTGCAATGGATCATACGCTCAATATTTTATGCAGGAAAAGCAATAAGGAAAAGAGCAATGAAAGCTTCAAGGGACTGCCTGATCTGATCAGAGTGCTCAGATCTACAATCACACTGATGAA
This sequence comes from Cuniculiplasma thermophilum, assembly GCF_052315355.1. Classification (NCBI taxonomy): domain Archaea; kingdom Methanobacteriati; phylum Thermoplasmatota; class Thermoplasmata; order Thermoplasmatales; family Cuniculiplasmataceae; genus Cuniculiplasma; species Cuniculiplasma thermophilum. The sequence goes on along the minus strand of NZ_JBLSDF010000006.1, from coordinate 2,664 downwards.
GATCGGAATGGAATCAACAGGAATATACCACATTCCCTTATATACCCATTTGATTACAGATAGATTCCCTTTAAGAATTCTCAAGGGCCTTGAGGTGAGAGGCATGAAGAAATCAAGGATAAGGAAGACACCCAATGATACAATAGATGCAGAATCAATAGGAAGATACCTCATGATAGATATTCCCAGGCATCACAAATGCAATTGATATGAACGAGGATACTGCTGACATGTTCAGTAAATATATAACAGATAAAGATTTCGTTTCAGCTGCTCAGAAAGACATTGTAAATATGTTTCCAGTAGAAGATATGAGAAAGTCTTTATCGGCGTTTACACAAAGTACCTGAATGTTCAAAAATATCCTGATCCCTTTCTCGCCTCATTCATGTAATGTTTGAGGATTCTCCACACGGAATCCTCATTGATTCCCATTCTTCTGGAAACAACAATTACAGGCATATCAATGCACATCTCCACAATCCTTGCCTCAAAGTGCAGTGAAAATCCTAATCCTTTTCTTGTCAATGGAAGAATGCAAAGGCTATGGGAAAATATACAAAATCTGTAAATTAATGGTACCAGTTGAAATTACGTTTTTCAATTGTGCATATTCAACCATTATAACCCTTAGTTATAATCGTTCTTGAAAAATCGATTCAACAATGTACACTTTTCAAATGTAAGGAATTTACGGGATTCATTAGGAATGATCTCTTTTACCTCCAGATATCGTTGAAACACTTGGTATATTGATGCAAATCATGTTAAATGAATGAGCATAAAGTGGAACCATTAAATGGTCGAAAATAGGTAAATTTCAATGAGCGTTTACAACCTATGGACTAAATTACCTCTACCATGCATTCAATCTCATTCAGGATTCATAGCTTAATCTGTTTGCCGTATTTGTTATTGGGCTGGCAGCGTATTCATACTGCATTGCATTTTCGTCTATCAAGAAATTGACAAAAAAGAACCGAAAACAGATCTAATGAATGAACATATTTCCAAATATAGACCTTAAACTCAATGGAATAACATTATTGGTAACAGGAGCTGGGAAGGGAATAGGAAGGGGCAATTATGGGAGCCAACTAAATTTAAACTCTACCAGAATTTCCCATTTCACTAGGCGATCGGATCAGAGCTTATCGGGCAGACGTCTCCAACAGAGATAACATAGCAAAGATGTTGGAAAAGATAAGGGAAGAGTTACCCTACTGGTATGGCCTTTACAATAGAAACAGAGGGGTTGAAAGAATATTCATCACCAGAGTTTCCATAGAAATGAACATTGTCCGATGATTCATATAGGTAAACACCAAGAATGCTTCCATTATTTACTGCCGCTATGTTTTCTATTGTTAAAGTTTCGAATGATACATTCTCATTCACAACAACTGACATAGATGTAAATGCAGCTGCGATAGATGCCATAAGTCCGATCTCTGCAAAGGCAAGTGTAACTTCATCAGCTAAGTCTTCTGCTGAACCTGCCAGTGGTATTAGATCCGTTACTGCGTTGATTGCAAAAGCCACTCCAATAGCTGCAGTAAAAACAGCAAGTCCTCCTTCTACTTTTTGAAGGTAGTCATTCGCATTGTTCGATTCCTTTGCCATATAAGAAATATCCAAGCTGCTGTAAACATGACCGGCACCCAGTTTATATGAGTGACTGACAGTAATCCCAAGCATATTGATCACAGTTGACCAATAGTCTGCACTTTTAGACGCATTCCCATTATTGGCCACATTGTAGAGGTCGCTTATCATTATCTGAGGCCTATTCGCCCCAATCACCTGCATTGTGGTTACAGTTGGACCTGGCGTTGCAACACAGTAATAAGTACCATCATTATAGGAGTATGTGGATATGTAGTATACTCTGTATTCAAGGGCTTCAAAGGAAACGTTTGAGATGTAGTTTATTGACATGTTCTCCCCGGGAACGTTAAAGTCTATTGCTGTTTCGGATGAATAGGGCAAGGTTGCCTCGTATGATGAGGTTGTAGACTGAAATGTACCTGATTGATTCTGTGTGTACTGTGCTGAATTGAATTTTAGAGTTGGACTTATTGTGGTACTTGTTGATGCAAAACTTGTTGATGTAAATAGAAATTCAGAGTCTGAGGGTAAATTCATGCTTGAATAGAGAAGCGGAAGCATACCTGTCCATGTTTCAATCCTGATTGTTTTATCAACAACAGATGGTGTGCACGGGTTTCCATTTCCATTCCATCCTCCACCAGATATCCCTATGAAACTCTTTTCTTTCAATACAGACACCGATCCTATGTCATTTATCCTTTTTTCAAAGACAGGAGATGATAGGTTAAAATAGAGTGAGCCTGAAAGATTGAACGGATTCATTACTGCATCAGACTCGAATGAATAGATGGAATTAAATACAGGATTGAATGGAGAATATTCAATGTTGTTGAAATAGTCAAAACCGTATAATGTGTTGTTTCTTATGTAGGAATAGGTTGCCTCCTCCATTAAAGATACTCTGTACTTCTGATTTTGAACCACATATCTCCATGCCTGTGCTATGTTTAGAAGGGAAGGGCTGTTGACATATCCTGTTATCATTCCATAGCTATCCGATCTCCCGTTGAAAACATCCACTACGTAAGGATTATCTGAAAGATTGTACGTTAT